>DAIOGP010000196.1:0-3536 GCA_036745135.1 Solirubrobacteraceae bacterium | reverse complement strand
CGCGCCCGGGGACCGCGAGGGTGCTTTCGAGGTTGGAACGTCGCCGTTGACGCTTAGCCGCCCAGCCCCGCCAGGCGGGCGGGGAAGTCGGTCGCCGGGGGCCCGCTTCGCGGACGCTTCGCGATCGGCGCCCGAGGTCTGTCAGCTGTCAGCTGTCAACTGTCAACTGTCAACTCAGCACGCCATGAGCGACGGCGCCCCGGCCGCCCCGTTCACGCCGCCGCTATCAACGCAACTCCCGCGAGCACCGTCGCGATCCCGACCTCCTGGATGCGACGGACGCGCTCGCCGAGGACGAGGCGCGCGAGCAGGACGGTCGTGACCGGGTAGAGCGAGCCGAGCACGGCGATCACGCTGAGGAGGCCGAGCGTGCTCGCGTAGGAGTAGAGCGCGTTGGCGCCGAGATCGAGCACCCCGATGACGACGAGCGCCGGCAGGTCGAGGCGGCGCACCGCGACCGGCGCGCCGAACGCGAGCGCGCCGAGCGCGAGCGTCGGCACGGAGGCCGAGCGCGAGATCAGGAGCGACCAGAAGAGGTCCTCCTTCGCGGCCGTGCGGATCAGGACGAGGAAGGTCCCGAAGCCGAGCGCGGCGACGAGCGCGAGCGCGATGCTCAGGCGGCCGGCCGCGCGGCGCTCGGCGTCGTGGTAGGCCTCGCGCGAGGCGAGCACGACGCCGACGATCGCCGCTCCGATGCCCGCGAGCTGGAGGCCGCTCGGGTGCTCGCCCGACGCGAGCCCGACGATCACAGGCAGCGCCGCGCCGGCCGCCGAGATCGGCGCCACGATGCTCATCGTGCCGATCGCGAGCGCGCGGTAGAACGCGGTCAGCGCGATCACGCCGGTCGCCCCGGCGATGGCGGCGAACGCGAGCGCCCGCGCCGGGGGCGGCGCGTGCCCGATCGCGAGCACCGCGATCGCGGCCAGGATCAGGCCGGTCGCCTGGCTCACGAGCGTGACCGCGACGACCGGCAGGCGGCGTGTCTGGATGCCGCCGAAGAAGTCCGCGACCCCCCAGCAGACGGCTGAGCTCAGCCCGAGCGCGATCGCGAGCACGGGCCGGGATGCTGACAGGCCGGCGCGGGCGACCGGATCAGGGCGGGCCGCGCCCGGCCTCGTCGCGAGCGAGCGCGGTACGTTGAGCGGCCGCCGCGGGCGCTCGCGAACCACGCCGCCAGCGCGAGACGACGTGGCGCAGGCGGCGCCAGATGGTCCGCACGAGCAGCACCATCGCGACGAGCAGCCCCAGCGCGAGCGCGAGGCCGAGCACCGGGTGGTGATCGAGGATCGCGAGCAGCCCGACCACGACGCCGAGCTCGGAGAGGTTCGCGAGCCCGTTCGTCACCGGCTCGGGGGACGTGTCGACCGCCATCCGCAAGCCCAGCTTCGTCCCGTGCGTCCCCAGCGCGAGGCCGCCGCCGAGCAGCCCGGCGATCAGCGGCACGCCGGGATCGCTCCCGGCGACGGCGCCGGCGGCGAGCAGCGCGGCCGCGGGCGGGCGGATGAACGAGTGGATCGCCTCCCAGATCGACGCGAGGCCCGGGATCAGCGTCACGAGGAACTCGACCGCGTACAGGCCCCCGGCGACGGCGATCACGAACCAGCTGTCGACGCCGCCGAGCTGGCCAGGCAGCGGCCCGATCCAGCCCAGCCGCTCGGCCAGCCCGATGACCGCGACCGTGGCGTACAGGTTGATGCCCGCCGCATACGCGATCCCCAGCGCCTGCGCGGTGGCGGCGAAAGCCGACATCCCGTGCGTTGCCGACCCGCCGGGCGGCGGGACGGCGCCGGCCTAGTCCCGCTTGCCCCGGCCGTAGAGCACCTTGAACAGCCGGCCGAGGCGGCGGTGCGTCTTCGCGCTGTAGGGGAACATGTGGATGTCGCGCTTGGGCGCGAGCCGCGTCACGAGGATCGACTGCTGGGCGCAGTACTTGCGGATCCCGCCCGCGCCGTGGCGCGCGCCGATCCCCGAGGTCTTCCACCCGCCCATCGGCAGCTCGAGCGCCGTGTAGTTGACCTGCGCGTCGTTGACGCACACGGCGCCTGCCTCGATCCGTCGCGCGAGCGCCTCGCCGCGCGCGGCGTCCTTCGTCCACACGGAGGCCGCGAGCCCGTGCGGCGAGTCGTTCGCGAGCCGCAGCGCCTCCTCGGCGTTGCGGACCTTCATGATCGGCAGCGTCGGGCCGAACGTCTCCTCGCGCATGCACTCCATCGAGTGGTCGACGTCGACCAGCACGGTGGGCTCGTAGAAGCGGCCGGGGCCCGCGGCCTGCTTGCCGCCGACGAGCACCTTCGCGCCCTTGGCGACGGCGTCCTTGACGTGGCTGTCGATGATGTCGAGCTGGGGCGCGAACGTGACGGCGCCGATCTCGACGGCGCCCGGCCCCGTGGGGTTGCCCTGGCGGATCGCGCGGACCTTGTCCGTCACCTTGGCGACGAACTCGTCGTAGACCGGCTCCTCGACGTAGACGCGCTCGATCGAGATGCAGACCTGGCCGCCGTTGTTCATCGAGTAGAAGGTCGCCGCGTTCGCGGCGCGCTCGATGTCCGCGTCGGCGAGCACGATCATCGGGTCCTTGCCGCCGAGCTCGAGGCCGAAGGGCACGAGGTTGTGGGCGGCGCGCTCGGCCACCTTGCGGCCCGTGCGCGTCGAGCCGGTGAACTGCACGAAGTCGACCGCGTCGATCAGCGCCGCGCCGGTCTGGCCGTCGCCGGTGGCGACCTGGAAGACGTCGTGGGGCAACCCGCACTCGGTCAGCATCTCGGCCATCAGCAGCGAGGTCAGCGGCGTGATCTCGCTCGGCTTGAGGACGACGGCGTTGCCGGCCGCGAGCGCCGGGATGCAGTCGCCGAACGAGTTCGTGAGCGGGAAGTTCCACGGCCCGATGACGCCGACGACCCCGACCGGCTCGTAGCGGATCAGCAGCTTCTTGCCCTTGACGAGCAGCGAGCTCGCGCGCACGCGCTCGTCGGCGAGGTACTTGGGCGCTGTCTTGGCCCAGAAGCCCAGCGCCCCGGCGCCGTAGCCGATCTCCGCGAGTTGGGCGTCGTCGTGCGTCTTGCCCGTCTCGGAGACGATCGTCTCGATCACGCGCTCGCTGTTGTCGAGCAGCCACTTCTGCGCGCGCAGGAAGATCGGGGCGCGGCCCTCGTAGCCGCGCGCCTGCCATGCCGGCTGCGCCGCGCGGGCGCGCGCGACGATCGCGGCGACCTCGTCGGGCGTGCTGTTGGGGACGGTGGCGATGAACTCGCCGGTCGCCGGATTCTCGACCTGGATGCCGCCCTGCGCGGACCCGTTGGTCGCCTGTGTCGGCTGGTGCTCGACGGTCGCCATCTGCGCTTCCTCTCGCTCGCCCGTGGTGATGTCCGGGAGCGTAGCGGGGCGCGCGCCCGGTGGCGGCGCCGGTCAGCGTCGCGCGGCGCGCCAATTGGCAGCGGGCGCCGGCGCCAAATGGCGCGCGCGCGTCAGCGCCGGCGCCGCACGACGCGCAGCGAGCTGCGCATCCCGAGCTGCAGGTGGTTGGCGCGCGTGCACAG
>DAIOGP010000195.1:0-3545 GCA_036745135.1 Solirubrobacteraceae bacterium | reverse complement strand
GCCGCGGTCGCCCCGCGCGGGGCCGCGCCGGCCCCCGGCCCGGGCGCCGTGGTCGCTCAGCCGGCCGACGAGCGCGCGCGCGGGTGCAGGCTCGCGACGATCCCGGCGTGACCGGCGATCGCGCCGATCAGGATGTCGTGCGCCGCGACCTCGGTGCCGGGCAGCACGATCGTGCCCTTCAGCGCTGCCCCGTCGCCGATGCGGGCGCCGTCGCCGACCACGACCGGCCCCTCGAGCCGCACGTCGGCGCCGATCCGGACGTCGCGCCCGATCCACACCGGCGGCTCGACCAGCGCCGGCCGCGCGAACGCGGAGCCCGCGCCGACGGTCAGCCCCGGCTCGATGACCTCGCCCTCGACCTCGAGCTCGAGCTCGCCGGTGAGCGCGTCGAACGTGCCCTGGCGCAGCTCGTCGAGCGAGCCGACGTCGTTCCAGTACTCCCCCATCTCGTGCACGTGGAACGGGACGTCGTGCTCGAGCAGCGCGGGGAAGACGTCGTTGGCCCAGTCGACGAACGGGCGCTCGGGGAAGTAGTCGAAGATCTCCGGGCGGAACATGTACATCCCGCAGTTGCCGAGGTCCGAGAGCGCCTCGGCGGGCTCCGGCTTCTCCTGGAAGCCCGAGATGCGGCCGTCGGCGTCGTGGATGACGACCCCGTACTCGCGCGTGTCCGGCACGCGCTTGACGGCCAGCGTCGCGATCCCGCCGGCCGCCTCGTGGCGGGCCGCGAACGCGGTCAGGTCGATGTCCGTGAGCGCGTCGCCGGAGATCACCAGGAAGCTCGCGTCGCCGAGGAAGTCCGCGCAGTTGCGCACGCCGCCGGCCGTGCCGAGCAGCTCGGCCTCGTGGCGGTAGGTGAGCTCGTCGCCGAAGTAGCTCGTCACCGTGTCCGCGAAGTGGTGCACGTTCGCGATCACCTCGGTGATCGCGTGGCGCTCGAGCAGGTCGAGGATGTGCGCCATCACCGGCCGATCGAGGACCGGCACCATGGGCTTCGGGAGCTCATAGGTCAGCGGCCGCAGGCGCGTGCCCAGGCCGGCTGCGAGAACCATCGCGCGCATCGCGCGCACGCTAGCGAACGCGAGCGTGCCGGCGTCGCCAGGCTCGCGGGCTCAGGTGCCCTGGTCCCAGGAGCTCAGGTAGGCGCGCTGCTCGGGCGTGAGCGCGTCGATCTGCACGCCGAGCGCCGCGAGCTCGAGCGCGGCGACCTCGCGGTCGATCGCCTCGGGCACGGCGTACACGCGGTGCTCGAGCTCCGCGCCGCGCAGCACGAGGTGCTCGACGGCGAGCGCCTGCGTCGCGAACGCCACGTCCATCACGGCGGCCGGGTGGCCCTCGGCGGCGGCGAGGTTGACGACGCGGCCGCGCGCGAGCAGCTCGACGCGGCGCCCGTCGGCGAGCACGTGCTGCTCGACCGAGGGCCTGACCTCGACGACCTCGCGCGCGAGCGCGCGCAGCGCCGCCAGGTCGATCTCGACGTCGAAGTGGCCCGCGTTGCAGAGGATCGCGCCGTCCTTGACGACCTCGAAGTGGGCGGCGCCGAGCACGTCACGGCCGCCGGTCGCGGTGATCAGGACGTCGCCCTTCGCGGCCGCCTCGATCCCCGGCAGCACCTCGAAGCCCTCGAGCTTCGCCTCGAGCGCGCGCACGGGGTCGACCTCGCACACGACCACGTGCGCGCCGGCGCCGCGGGCCCGCTGCGCGATGCCCTGACCGCAGGCGCCGTAGCCGTAGACGGCGACGACGCGCCCGGCCAGCAGGAGGTTCGTCGCGCGCAGGATCCCGTCGAGCGTCGACTGGCCGGTGCCGTGGCGGTTGTCGAACAGGCGCTTGGTCTGCGCGTCGCTGACGTCGACGATCGGGAACCGCAGCCGCCCCTGCGCCTCGAGCGCGCGCAGGCGGATCGCCCCCGAGGTCGTGGCTTCCGTCCCGCCGAGGATCCCCGCGACGAGGTCCGCGCGCTCGCCGTGGATCACGGAGGTCACGTCGGCGCCGTCGTCCATCGTGATCCGCGGCCCGCGGTCGACGACGGCCGCGATGTGGCGGTAGTAGGTGTCGACGTCCTCGCCGTGGATCGCGTACACCGCGGCGCCGTGGCGCTCGACGAGCGCGGCCGCGACGTCGTCCTGCGTCGACAGCGGGTTGGACGCGCACAGCGCGACGTCCGCCCCGCCGGCGATCAACGTGCGGACGAGGTTGGCCGTCTCGGCCGTGACGTGCAGGCACGCCGCGATCCGCACGTCCGCGAGCGGCTGCTCGCGGGCGAACCGCTGGCCGATCGAGCGCAGCACGGGCATCTGCCCGTCGGCCCAGGCGACGCGTCCCTCGCCCGCCTGGGCGAGGGACAGGTCCGCGACGTCGTGTTCGCGCGTGCGCGTGCGCGCCATCGGTTCCCGCGCCCGCGCCCGCCGGCCCGCTAGTACCGGTAGTGGTCGGGCTTGTAGGGGCCCTCGACCGGCACGCCGATGTAGGCCGCCTGCTCGGGCCGCAGCTCGGTCAGGCGCACGCTGAGCGCGTCGAGGTGCAGTCGCGCGACCTTCTCGTCGAGGTGCTTGGGCAGCACGTAGACCCGCTTCTCGTACTCCTCGTTCTTCGAGTACAGCTCGACCTGGGCGATCGTCTGGTTCGTGAACGAGTTCGACATCACGAAGCTCGGATGCCCGGTCGCGTTGCCGAGGTTCAGCAGCCGCCCCTCGGAGAGCAGGATGATCGCGTGCCCGTCGGGGAAGACCCACTCGTCGACCTGCGGCTTGATGTTGATCCGCTCGACGCCCGGGAAGGCGGCGAGGCCGACGATGTCGATCTCGTTGTCGAAGTGCCCGATGTTGCCGACGATCGCCTGGTGCTTCATGCGCGCCATGTGCGCGGCAGTGATGATGTCCTTGTTGCCGGTCGCGGTGATGAAGATGTCGGCGGTCTCGACGACGTCCTCGAGCGTCTGGACCTCGTAGCCCTGCATCGCCGCCTGGAGCGCGCAGATCGGGTCGATCTCCGTGACGATCACGCGCGCGCCCTGGCCGCGCAGCGACTCGGCGCAGCCCTTGCCGACGTCGCCGAAGCCGCAGATCACCGCGGCCTTGCCGGCGATCATCACGTCGGTCGCGCGGTTGATGCCGTCGATCAGCGAGTGCCGGCAGCCGTAGAGGTTGTCGAACTTCGACTTCGTGACGGAGTCGTTCACGTTGATCGCCGGGAACAGCAGCGTGCCGGCCTCGGCGAACTGGTAGAGCCGGCCGACGCCGGTCGTGGTCTCCTCGGTGACGCCCTTGATGCCCGCGGCGATCGCGGTCCAGCGCTGCGGGTCCTCCTCGAGCGAGCGCTGCAGCAGCTCGAGCACGATCCGGAACTCCTCCGAGTCGGCGCCCGCCGGGTCCGGCACGGCGCCGGCGCGCTCGAACTCCACGCCCTTGTGGACGAGCAGGGTGGCGTCGCCGCCATCGTCGAGGATCATGTTCGGGCCTGCCCCGTCGGGCCAGCGCAGCGCCTGCTCGGTGCACCACCAGTACTCCTCGAGCGTCTCGCCCTTCCAGGCGAAGACGGGGACG
>DAIOGP010000194.1:0-3554 GCA_036745135.1 Solirubrobacteraceae bacterium | reverse complement strand
CGTACTGCAGGATCCCGCCGTGGCGGAAGTACTCGACCTCCTTGGGCGTGTCGATCCGCACGCGCGCGCCGAACGTGCGCGCGTCGCCGCCCGGCGCGGTCGCGGTGACCGTCACGGCCTTGGCGGATCCGTCGCCGAGCCCCGTGACGTCGAGCACCTCGTGTCCGGTCAACCCCAGCGCGGCGGCGCTCTCACCGTCGGCGAACTGCAGCGGCAGCACGCCCATCCCGACGAGGTTCGAGCGGTGGATGCGCTCGAAGCTCTCGGCGATCACCGCGCGCACGCCGAGCAGCAGCGTGCCCTTCGCGGCCCAGTCGCGCGAGGAACCCGAGCCGTACTCCTTGCCCGCGAGCACGACGAGCGGCACGCCGGCCTCGCGGTAGCGCATCGCGGCGTCATAGATCGAGAGCTGCTCGCCGTCGGGCAGGTGGAGCGTGACGCCGCCCTCGGTGCCCGGCGCGAGCAGGTTGCGCAGGCGGATGTTCGCGAACGTCCCGCGCATCATCACCTCGTGGTTCCCGCGGCGGGCGCCGTAGGAGTTGAAGTCCTTCGGCGCGACGCCGTGGTCGACGAGGTAGCGCCCCGCCGGCGAGTCGCGCTTGATCGCGCCCGCGGGCGAGATGTGATCGGTCGTGACGCTGTCGCCCAGCACCGCGAGCACGCGCGCGCCGCGGACGTCCTCGACCCGCGCCGGCGCGGCCGGCATGCCCTCGAAGTACGGCGGGTTGCGCACGTACGTGGAGTCGGGCGCCCACGCGAAGCGGTCGCCGCCGGGCACCTCGAGCCCGTTCCAGCGCTCGTCGCCGTCGAAGACCTCGCCGTAGCTCTTGCGGAACATGTCCGACAGCACCGAGGCCTCGACCGTCGTCTGGATCTCGGCCGCGCTCGGCCACAGGTCGCGCAGGAAGACCGGCGCGCCCTGCGCGTCGTGACCGAGGGGCTCGGCGAAGAGGTCGACGTCCATCGTCCCCGCGAGCGCGTAGGCGACGCACAGCGGTGGCGAGGCGAGGTAGTTGAGCTTCACGTCCTGGTTGATGCGCCCCTCGAAGTTGCGGTTCCCCGAGAGCACCGAGCAGACGGCCAGGTCGCCGTCGGCGACCGCCTGGGAGATCTCGGGCGGGAGCGGGCCGGAGTTGCCGATGCACGTCGTGCAGCCGTAGCCGACGAGGTTGAAGCCGAGCGTGTCGAGGTGCTCGGTGAGGCCGGCGCGGTCCAGGTACTCCGTCACGACCTTCGACCCCGGGGCGAGCGACGTCTTCACCCACGGCTTGACCGTGAGGCCGCGCGCGACCGCGTTGCGGGCGAGCAGGCCCGCGGCGACCATCACCGACGGGTTCGAGGTGTTGGTGCAGCTCGTGATCGCGGCGATCACGACGTGCCCGTGGTCGAGCTCGGTCTGGACGCCGCTCGCGAGCGACACCGGCACCGCCATCGAGGGCCGCTCGGCGATCGCGACGGACGGCCCGGCCGCCGGCGCGGGCGCGGTCTCCGGCCCGTTCGACGCGTGCGCCGCGTCGAGCCCGTTGGCCGGCGGGTCGCTCGCTGGGAAGGACTCGGCGAGGGCCTCGTCGTGGCCCACCTCGTCGCCGGCGTCGGCCACGTAGCCGGTCAGCGCGGCGCGGAACGACGCCTTGGACTCGGTCAGCGCGATGCGGTCCTGCGGGCGCTTGGGGCCGGCGAGGCTCGGCACGACCGAACCGAGGTCGAGCTCGAGCGTGTCCGAGTACGTCGGCTCCTCGCTGTGCTCGTCGTGGAAGAGGCCCTGCTCCTTGGCGTAGGCCTCGACGAGCGCGACCTGCTCCGGCGGGCGGCCGGAGAACGCGAGGTAGCGCAGCGTCTCGGCGTCGATCGGGAAGATCGCGCACGTCGAGCCGAACTCGGGCGACATGTTGCCGATCGTCGCGCGGTCGGCGAGCGGCAGGCGCGCGAGGCCGGCGCCGTGGAACTCGACGAACTTGCCGACGACCCCGCGCTGGCGCAGCATCTGCGTGACGGTGAGCACGAGGTCGGTCGCGGTCGCGCCCTCGGGCAGCGCGCCGTGCAGCCTGAAGCCGACGACCTGCGGGATCAGCATCGAGATCGCCTGGCCGAGCATCGCCGCCTCGGCCTCGATCCCGCCGACGCCCCAGCCCAGCACGCCGAGGCCGTTGACCATCGTCGTGTGCGAGTCGGTCCCGACGAGCGTGTCGGGGTACGCCTGGCCGGCGGCGTTCGTGAACACGACGCGCGCGAGGTACTCGAGGTTGACCTGGTGGACGATCCCCGTATCGGGCGGGACGACCTTGAAGTTGTCGAACGCCTCCTGGCCCCAGCGCAGGAACGCGTAGCGCTCGACGTTGCGCTCGAACTCGAGCTGCGCGTTGCGCTCGAACGCGTCGCGCGTGCCGAAGACATCGACCTGCACTGAGTGGTCGATCACCAGCTCGGCGGGCGAGAGCGGGTTGATCCGCGCCGGGTCGCCGCCCATCTGCGCCATCGCGTCGCGCATCGCGGCGAGGTCGACGACCGCGGGCACGCCGGTGAAGTCCTGCATCAGCACGCGCGCGGGCGTGAACGCGATCTCGGCGCTCGGCTCGGCGCGCGCGTCCCACGAGGCGAGCGCCTCGATGTCCGCCGCCGTGACGCTCACGCCGTCCTCGGTGCGCAGCAGGTTCTCGAGCAGCAGCTTGAGCGAGAACGGGAGCCGCGCGACGTCGAAGCGCGCCTGCAGCGCGTCGAGCCGGAAGATCTCGTGGTCGCGACCGCCGACGGTCAGCGTGGCGCGGGCGTCGAAGCTGTTGGCGGACATGCGGCTCCTCGAGTGGCGGGGGTCTCCCGCCGTTCGCGGGGCGGGGTCTCCCGCCTAGTCTCTCAAGTCCGCGCGGCGCCGGCGGGCGCGAGCGTCGCCGTCGGCGCGCGCAGCACGGAGACGCTCGAGTGCCCCGGATCGCCGTCGCGGCGCTCGAGCGACACGTCGACGAACTCGTAGCTGCGCGGGTCCACGGGCAGCGGAACCTGCAGGACCGCGTGACCCGAGCGGGGCACGGCGAACGAGCCGATCGACACGAGGTCGCCGCCGGCGTCCATGAGCCAGACCTCGTAGTAGGTGTCGCCGCCCGTCGGGGCGAGGCCGGAGACGTCGATCGCCAGCCGCCGCGTGCCGTTCGAGACCAGGTTGGCCCGCCCGCGCGCAGCGGGATCGACGTTCGCGGGGAGCGCCTCAGGGCGCGACAGCGCGACACTCGCGCCGGCCCCGTCGCCGCCTCCGCCGCGCAGCGCCGCGCCGCCGCCGACCCCGGCCGCGAGCAGCAGCACGCTCGCGAGCGCGGCGAACGCCGGACGCAGCACGAGCCGGCGGCGCGGCGCGCGCGCGCGCCGCGTGGGCGCAGCGGGAAGCTCCGGAGCGATCGCCAGCGGCGGCGGCGGCTCGGGCGCCGACCACGCCTCGGGCGACAGGCCGTCGAGGCGCTGGACGAGCGGGCGCAGCCGCGCGACCTCGGCGCGGAAGGCGGGGTCCTCGAGCGCGAGGCGCTCGGCCGCGCCGAGCTGCTCGGGCTCGAGCTCGAGCTCGCCGA
>DAIOGP010000193.1:0-3581 GCA_036745135.1 Solirubrobacteraceae bacterium | reverse complement strand
TGCTGGCGTCGACCGCAATGTGCCCGCCACCGTGGAGGTCCGCGCGCCCGACGAGCCCGTGGGCGCCGGTTGCGGCCGGCCACGCGCACGCGGCGACGAGCGCCGCGAGCGAGCCGGCCAGCCAGGCGCGCCGTCGCGTCACGGCGAGACGACCAGCTTCGCGATCTGCGTCGCGCGCTGCTCGAGCTCGACCTCGAACACGCCCTCGATCCGCGCCGGGAAGCTGAAGCTCACGCGGCCGCCCGCGGCGACGTCCCGCTTCAGGTCGTAGCCGTGCACGTGAATCTCGTCGGCGACGTCCGACGCGATCGTGAAGCGCACCCGCTCGCCGCGGTTCGCCTTGATCGTGCGGACGCCGCCGACCGGCTCGCCGCCGCGCACGACGATGCGCTGGGCGGCGGGTGTCGCCGGCCGGGTGATGGCCTGCTTCTGGGTCGG
This sequence comes from Solirubrobacteraceae bacterium, assembly GCA_036745135.1. Lineage (GTDB taxonomy): Bacteria > Actinomycetota > Thermoleophilia > Solirubrobacterales > Solirubrobacteraceae > DAIOGP01. The sequence continues at coordinate 3,143 of DAIOGP010000193.1, read as the reverse complement.
CGTCTGCGCCTGCTGCGCCGAGGTCTGCGGCGCCGCGGTCGTCGGCGTCTCGTCGCCGCCGGGCTTGAGGATCAGGAAGGCCACGCCGGCCACGACCACGGTCGCGGCCAGCAGCGCTGCGCGCTGGTTGCGGTTCATGCTTGCCTCCGGAGTCCAGGGATCAGGACGGCGCCGTCGGTGCGGACCGGATCGCGATCCGCCGAGCGGCGACCGTGGACCGCGCTCGGCCGGCAGGTGCGGCACCTTCCGGCGCGGCACGCGACGTCGGTGAGCGCACGGCCATCGCCGGCGATCTTACGGGGCGGCGCAGCGCGACGCCGAGGCCAACGCCTGGCTAGCATCCACGCGCCGTTGCCCGCGACCGCGCGTGAGGAGAGGGGCCGCATGACCACGACGAACCGCCTGGCCCGCGTCGCGCTCTGCGCGCTTGTGCTCGGCGCGCTGCCGACGTCCGCAGCCGTCGCGCACTCGGGGAAGGTCTCGATCCGCGTCGAGGGCTCCTCGCGCACGCTCGTGCCGCTGAAGACCTACACGACGGTCGAGGACAGCGTGGTCAAGGACGGCACCGCCGCTCACGGCTGCAGCGGCTTCACCCCGGTCGGGGTGCTCGAGCGGGCGACGGGCGGCCGCTGGGTCGGCACGTGGGACGAGCGGACCGCGGGCTATCGGATCGCGAGCATCCTCGGCGAGGCCCACAGCGGGACGAGCAACTGGGCCTTCTGGGTCAACGACCGCTACCCGTCGCGGTCGCTGTGCAACTTCGAGGTCGAGACGGGCGACAGCGTCCTGATCTTCCCCGACACGTGCGCGCCCGACCCGTTGACGCTCGCGTGCGCCGGCCCGCAGACCTACCCGCTCGGCTTGGCGGCCCCCGCGGTCGTCAAGCGCGGTCGGACGCTGTCGGTCACGGTGCTGCGCTACGACGAGGGCGGCGCCGCCGCTCCGGTCGCCGATGCGCAGGTCAAGGCCGGCACGGCCACGGCGCGCACCGATTCGGCGGGCATCGCCCGCTTCCGGATGCGGCGCGCGGGGACGTTCCGGGTGGCGGCGAGCAAGGCCGGGTTCGTGCGCTCCGCGCGGCTCAGCGTCCGCGTCCGCGCGCCGAAGCCCAAGCGCCGCGCGACGCGCTGAGCGCATGCAGGCGACCGGGCTCTCCGCGGCACAGCGTCGCGCCATGGCCGCAATCGGCTTCGCCTGGCTCGCCGCGGGGATCTCGAAGTACGCCGGCGGCGCCGACCTCCTGACCTTCGGCCTGAGCACCGTCGCGCTCGCCGGGCTCGCCTGGCTCGTGGCGCTCGGCACCGACTCGCTGGGCCACCGGCTCGGGCCCGGCGCGACCGGGGTGCTGCAGTCGACGCTCGGGAACCTGCCCGAGCTGTTCGTGGTGATCTTCGCCCTGCGGGCCGGCGAGACGGTCGTGGCGCAGACGAGCATCCTCGGGTCGCTGTTCGCGAACGCGCTGCTCGTGCTCGGACTCGTGATCGTCGCGGGGGCCCGCGCGGCCGACGACGGCGTGATGCGCTTCCGGCGGCGACTCCCCAACGACACCGCCACGCTGCTGCTGCTGGCCGTCTTCATCATCGTCCTGATCGGCCTCTCGGTCGGGACGCGCGACCGCGCCGCCCCGGACGTCGAGACGATCTCGGCGATCGGCGCTGTGCTCCTGCTGCTCGTCTACGGCGCGTGGCTCGCGCCCTACCTGCGCAGCGATCATCCGGTCGACGTCGGGAGCCACGGCGCGGGCGGGCCCGCGCTCGGGCTCGCGCCCACGCTCATCCTGCTCGCGGTCGCGGGCGTCGGCGCTGCGTTCGTGTCGGAATGGTTCATCGCCGCGCTCGATCCGTCGATCCGCAGCCTCCACATCTCCAAGTCGTTCGCCGGGCTCGTGATCGTCGCGATCGCCGGCAACGCGGTCGAGAACTTCGCCGGGATCTCGCTCGCGGCCAAGGGGCGCTCCGACCTCGCGATCTCGGTCGTGAAGAACTCGGTCGCGCAGATCGCCGTCTTCCTGTTCCCCGCGCTCGTGCTGATCTCGCTGCTGTTCGCGACGACGCTGACGTTCGCGATCGCGCCCGTCTACATCGGGGCGCTGCTGATCACGGCGATCGCCGTCTGGCAGATCACGGGCGACGGCGAGGCGTTCGCCTTCGAGGGCTGGGCGCTGATCGCGCTCTACGCGATCCTCGCCGTGCTGACCTTCTACGAGTAGGCGCGACGGCGCCGGGCGATCAGCGCGCCCCGTCGAGCGCGGCGTTGACGAGCGCGTCGGCGCGCTCGTTCTGGGCGCGCGGGACCGTGCGGATCGACCAGCGCTCGAAGCCGCGCAGCGCCTCGACGGCCGCGCGGTGCAGCGGGACCATCGCCGCGTGCTTGACCTTGTAGGCCCCGGTCACCTGGCGCGCGATCAGCTCTGAGTCGCCGATCACCTCGACCTCGGTCGCGCCGAGGGCACCCGCCCGCGCGAGGCCGAGCAGCAGCCCGCGGTACTCCGCGACGTTGTTCGTCGCGGTCCCCAGCAGCTCGGAGGCCTCGTCGAGCACCTCGCCGGCCGGGTTGGAGACGACGGCCGCGGCGGCCGCGGGACCGGGATTGCCGCGCGCGCCGCCGTCCACGTGGACGACCACTCGCACGACGCGCTCAGGCGCCGGCGTCGATCTTCGGGAACTCGCCGGGCACGCGCGAGCGCCTGCGGTCGCGCCGCTCGCGCTGCTCGCGCTGCGCCGCGGAGGTGTCGCTGTCCCGGCCGCGCCGGCTCGCCGAGCGACGGTCGACGATGACCTTCACGTTCGGATCGTCCGCGTAGTAGGCGGTCAGCTTGTCCAAGAGCTCAGGGGCGAGCGCTTCGGGGACGACGCAGTAGATCATCGCCGCGGACTATAGCCGCGGACCCGGCCGGCCGATCACGCGGTGCGCGTCGTGAGCGCCAGGACGCCCTCGTCGTCGGCGGCGGCGTTCCACGCACGGTGCTCGGGATCGAGCTCCTCGACCTCCTGCCCCTGCTGGACGACGCGCACGCCGCTGTCCTCGTCGGCGAGGTCGACCTCGAAGCGGTACCAGGACAGGTCCCAGCTGACCACGAGCGCCACCACCTGGGGCTCCTCCGGCGCCGGGCGCACGCACACCACCGGCAGCCCGAGCGAGCG
>DAIOGP010000192.1:1177-3616 GCA_036745135.1 Solirubrobacteraceae bacterium | reverse complement strand
CGAGATCTCGCTGCCCCGGCCGGCGAACTTCGCGCGCGCCCCGTCGATCGTCGCCGCCGTCACCGTGAGGCCCTTGCCCTGGGCGATGTCGGCTCCGCTGCCGGCCGGCTGCAGGATGTTCGCCGGCGAGCCCTGCTCCTCGACCGGGCTGTCGGCCGCGGCGGCGACGAGCACGACGCCGCGCGCGTAGGCGAAGTCGATCGCCTCGACCACCGCGCGCGCGGGCGCCTGCACGCCGTCGTCGCCGAAGCTCATGTTGATCGCGTCGGCGCCGCGGTTGGTCGCGTCCACGATCGAGGCGGCGATGCTCGCGTCGCTGAGGTCGCTCTTGATGACGAGCAGCCGGCAGTCGTAACCCGCGCCCGCGATGCCGAGGCCGTCGTTGGTCGCCGCGCAGGCAAGCGACGCGACGTGCGTGCCGTGGCCGGTCTCGTCGACCGAGGCGGGCCCGTCGCCGACCTGGTCGTCGCGATCGATCAGGCCGTCGATCTTCCCGGCCAGCTCGGGGTGGCTCGCGTCGACGCCTGAGTCGATCACCGCGACGAGCGCGGGGCGACCGGCGGGGACGAGCGACCAGGCGGCCGGGAAGCGCTGGTCGCTGAGCGGCCACTGGAAGGAGATCTTCGCGCCGGCGGCGGGATCGCTGCGACTCAGCGCGGGATCGTTCGGCGGCGCGAGGCGCGGCGCGAAGCGGCGCTCGACCTGGACCGCGCGCACCGCGCGGTCGCGGCGCAGCGCCCGCGCGGTGCCGGCGAGCGTGCGCCGGGGCGCCGGCACGACGGTGACGAGCCCGAGCGCCGGCACCACGGGGCCGGCGCGGCGCGCGCCGGCGCGCGCGAGCAGGCGACGGGTCGCCGCGGCGCGCGCGCCGCTGCCGCGCGACTCGCCGCGCAGCAGCACGAGCAGGCGACCGGTCGGCGCGCCGGGGCGCGTGGCCCGAGCGCGGGCCGCGGCGCCACGCGGCGCGGGAACCCCGGCGAGCGGGCGCACGAGCGTCGCGCGCCATGCGTCGCCCGGCGCGTGCGAGCGCGCCGCGGTGGGCGCAGCCCCGGCGGTGGTGGCGCCGAGGAGCGACGCCGCGGCGATCGCCGCGGCGCTGCGCACTACGCGACTCATGCGGCGACCACGCGGGCGAAGCCGTCGAACAGCGTGCGGGCGAGCGCCTCCTGCCCCGGCAGGTAGCGCGCGTCCGCGGCCCGCGCCGTGGCCTCGTCGATCCCGTCGGCGGTGAGCTGCTCGCGCTCCTCCGCGTACCAGCCGTCGAGCGCGTTCGCGTCGACCTCGGGGTGAAACTGCACCGCCCACGCGCTGGGGCCCGAGCGGAACGCCTCGACGCCGGGCCCGGCGCGGCTCAGCAGCTCGACGGCGTCGCGCGGCAGCGTGAAGCAGTCCTCGTTCCAGTGGAGCGCCGGCAGGCGCGGCGGCAGCGACGCGAAGACGGGGTCCGACGCGGCAGCCGGCAGCACGTCGACCTCGACCCACGCCAGCTGCTGGCGCTCCATGCGCCGCACCTGCGCGCCGAGCGCGTGCGCGAGCAGCTGCGCTCCGAGGCAGATGCCGAACACGGGCAGCTCGCGCGCCAGCGCCTCGCGCAGCAGCGCGGCCTCCGCCCCGAGGTAGGGGTGGCGCTCGATCTCGGTGATCGACTGGTCGCCGCCGAACGCGACGATCGCGTCGACGTCGTCGAGCGCGGGCAGCGGGTCGCCGCGCGGAAGGTCGCGCTCGTCGAGGTCGAGGCCGGCGGCTCGCAGGGCATCGCCCATGAAGCCGAGCACCGGCCGGTCGAGATGGTGCAGGCAGGCGACCGTCGGCATCGACTCAAGGGTAATGGGCGCCGGCCGCATCGGCGCTAGGGTGTGCGCACACGAGCTGCTCGAGGAGGACGAGGCGACATGGGCGACGACGAGCTGGACCTGATCGAGCCGGGCGAGACGGCCTACCGTCTCGAGCTCACGGCGGCGCAGTTGAAGATCACCCACACGGCGCTCAAAGCCATGCTCGACGGCTTCGGCCACGACGAGGCCGACGTCAAGCACGTCGTGATGGAGGTGCTCGCGAAGCTCCCGGGCGAGCACGAGATCCGCGCGATCGACCTCGATCGCGAGCTCGGCCGCCGGCGCGCCTAGCGCGCCTCGGGGCCGGCGCGCGTCAATAGCCGAGCGCGAACTTCGCGTCCTCGCTCATCAGGTCCGGCGTCCACGGCGGCGAGAACACCATGTGCGGGGTCACCTGCTCGACGCCGTCGAGCTCGCTGACGAACTCGATCATCTGCTCGGACACCTGCGGGCCGATCGGGCAGCCGGGCGAGGTCAGCGTGAACGTGACGTCGACCTTCCCGCCGTCGACCGCGACGTCGTAGACGAGGCCGAGCTCGACGAAGTCGAGACCCAGCTCGGGATCGATCACGTTCGTGAGCGCTTCTGTGACTTCTTCGACCGT
>DAIOGP010000192.1:0-1077 GCA_036745135.1 Solirubrobacteraceae bacterium | reverse complement strand
GACGCGCAGCCCCAGATCGCGACGCTGATCGAGATCGTCGGGCTGCACCGGCTCGACGGCGTGCAGATCGAAGCCACCGCCGCCCTCGCGTAGCGCGCGCCCCCGCGCCGCCGCGCGATCAGCCGGCCGAAGCGGCCGCTGGCGTAGCCTGTGCCTGTGATGCCGCTGCTCGTGCTGCTCTTCATCGTCGTGCCGATCGTCGAGCTGTGGGCGATCATCCAGGTCGGCCAGCTGATCGGCGCGCTGCCGACGATCGCGCTGCTGATCGCCGACTCGCTGCTCGGCTCGTGGCTGCTGCGCCATCAGGGTCGCGCCGTCTGGCGGCGCTTCAGCGAGGCGGTGGCCGCCGGCCGCCCGCCCGCGCGCGAGGTCGTCGACGGCGCGCTGATCATCTTCGGCGGCGCGCTCCTGATCACGCCGGGGTTCCTCACCGACGTGCTCGGGCTGCTGCTCCTGCTCCCGCCCACGCGGGCGCTCTTCCGCGGCCTGCTCGTGCGGCGCTTCTCGAGCCGCCTCGTCGCGTCGTTCGCCGGCGCCGCGCGCCGCGGCGCCGGCCGCGGGGCGCGGACCGACTACGACGTCGAGGGGACCGCGGTGGAGACGGAGCCGCAGCACCTGCCGCGATGATCGGCCCCGAGCTCGAGACGTCGCGCCCACCGACCGGGCCCGGGTTCAGCGACGCGGTCACGTTCGCGTTCGGCGACCTGCGCGCCGGCATCTTCGGACTCGCGCGCGTCGGCATCGCGCCGGGCGACGAGCCGGGCGCCCTTGCGCGCGGCAACGCGCTCGCGCTGCTGTTCGAGCGCAGCCGACTCGTGGCCGAGGAGGCGCGCGGCGACGTCGAGCTGGCCGCGCCGGGCTGGGCGGCGATCGAGGTCGGCGCCGTGCGGGCGACGACCGCGGAGCCGTTGACGGCGTGGCGCGTCGAGCTCGCCGGCGAGAGCGACGGGTTCGCGCTCGACTTCGCCGCGCTCGCGCCGGCCGCCGCGCTCGGCGGGGCCGTCGAGGGCTACGAGCAGCTCTGCCACGTGCAGGGCGAGGCGCGCATCGGCGGCGAGTCCATCGAGATCGACTGCC
>DAIOGP010000191.1:0-3645 GCA_036745135.1 Solirubrobacteraceae bacterium | reverse complement strand
GGCCAGCACTTCATCGAGCGCTACCTCGTCGAGCGCGACGTGCTGCCGGGGTTCCGCGAGGGGATGCGCCACGTCGCGCTCGACGAGCAGCGCCACATCGCCTTCGGCGTCAAGCTGCTCGCCGACCTCCAGCGTGAGGATCCCGAGTGCCGCGACGCCGTGGCCGAGCTGCTGCGCGAGGTCGCGCCGTACGCGACCGCGCTGTTCGTCCCACCGAACTGGGATCGCAGCTACACCGAGTGCTTCGGCTTCACGCTCGAGGAGATCTTCGCCGAGGGCACGACCTCGTTCGAGGCCAAGCTGCGCGCCGCCGGGCTGCCCCCGGAGGAGCTCCCCGGGCTCGCGTACGCGTGGGACCTGGGCCCGGTCGAGCAGGCCGCGCGGGCGATCCGGCTGCTGCAGGCGAACATGCTCGGCGAGAAGCTCGGCCCGGTGTCGCGCGAGCCGCAGGTCATGCGCGACCACTTCGACTCGGTCCGCCGCGCGGTGCTGCCACAGGCGGACGGCCGGCCGACGTCGATCCAGTGGGACTTCGCCGACGCGGAGCCGTGGTACCTGCGCGTAGACAACGGCGCGACGCACGTCGCCCAGGGCCGGATCGGCGATCCGGACATCGTGCTGCGCTGCCGCTTCGAGGACTGGGTCGACCTCTCGGCCGGCCGCCATGACCCGCTGCGGTTGATCGCGACCGGCCGCCTGCGCCCGCGCGGGCGACCCGCCTCGCTGCTGCGCCTGCGCAAGCTCTTCGGCTGATCCGTCGCGCGCCGCCGGGCGCGCCGACCGGGCTATGCTCGGCGCCCGATGCGGATCCTCGTGACCGGCGCCAGCGGCTTCCTCGGACGCGCCACCTGCGCCGAGCTGCGGGGCCGCGGCCACGACGTCGCCGCGCTCGTGCGCAGACCCGGGTCCGAGCCCGAGGGCACGCGCGCCGTCGCGGGCGATCTGGCCGGGGCGCCCGAGCCGCTGCGCGCGGCGCTCGCCGCCGAGCGGCCCGAGTGCGTGATCCACCTCGCGGCGGAGATCGCCTCCCAGCGCGATCCGGCGAAGATCGACGCGGTCAACGTCGAGGGCACGCGCCGCCTGCTCGAGGCGTGCGTGGCCGCCGGCGTGCGCCGCTTCGTGTTCGCCTCGACCGTCGTCACCGGCGAGGCGCACGGCGCGCTGCTCGACGAGGACTCGGCGCTGCCCGTCGAGACCGCGTACGGGCGCTCGAAGCAGGCCGGCGAGCGCCTCGTGCGCGCGTCGGGCCTCGAGACCGCGATCGTGCGCCCGTCGCACGTCTACGGGCCCGGCGGCTGGTACGCGGAGGAGTTCGTCGCGCGCCTGCGCCGGCCCGGCCGCTTCGCCGTGATCGGCACGGGCAAGAACCTGTGGGACGTCGTGCGCGTCGAGGACGTCGCGAGCGCGCTCGCCGACGTGGCCGAGCGCGCGCCCGACGGCGCGCTCTACCACGTCGCCGACGACGAGCCGATCACCGCGTACGACTTCGTGGCGCTCACGGCGCGAGCGCTCGGGGTCGGCGCGCCGCGGCGCATCCCGGCCCGGCTCGCGCGCCTCGTCGCCGGCCGCGAGCCGGTGCTCGCGGTGACGCGCTCCGCACGCTCGTCGAACGCGCGCATCAAGCGCGAGCTCGGCTGGGCGCCGCGGTTCCCGACGGCGCGCGAGGGCGTGCCGGACGCTGTGGCGCGCCTGGGCGCCGGCTGAGCGGGCGCCATCCGGGGCCGCCCGCGAGCCGCGGAAGGCGCCCGGCGCCTACGCGGGCTCGAGCAGCGACGCGAGATCCGGCGGCCCGTTCGGCCGGAGGGTCGATGCGGCCGTCCCGCCGGTCTCGATCACGATCCGGCAGGGACGGTGGCCGAGCAGGTAGCGCGCGGTCGGCCCGAGCCCCTGCTCGGACGGCGGCGCGTGCACCGTCGCGAGGTAGATCAGGTCGGCGCCGCTGCGCCGCGCCTCCTCGACCAGCGCCGGCCCGGCCTCGCGCGTGCGCACGATGCGCGACTCGACCTTCACGCCGAGGCGCCGACCTTGGAGCCGCGCCGCCTCGAGCACGTTGCGCGCGCGCTCCTCCTCTTCGCGCATGCCCGCGTCGATCGAGAGCTGGGCGGGGACGCGCAGGACGTAGACGCAGTCGACGACGGCGCCCTCGCCGACGAGCTTTGCGGCGCTGCCGATCGCCTGCCCGCTGAGATCGCTGCTGAAGATCGGCAGCAGCGCAGAGCCGTAGGTCAACGGGACGAACCCAGCGGGCGCCACGGCGCGCTCGATGCGGTAGGTCGCGCCAGGCGCGAGGCCCTGCCGGCGGCGGTAGACGAGGAACCCGACCATGCCGACGACCATCCAGGCGAGCCCGACAGTGCGCGCCTCGCGGTGCAGCACAACGACCGAGACCCACGCGGCGAACGTGCCGATCCCGCCGAGCACGGCTGTGACCGGGATGTCGTGGCCGCGCACGCGCACGTTGCCCGGCATCCGGTACGGGCGCTCGCGATCGGGCTGGCGGATCCGCAGCGCGACCATCGCGACGTGCGCGGTCGTGAACGAGAGCATCGCGCCGAACGAGTAGAGGTTGCCGAGGAAGTCGGTCTTGCCGGGCAGCAGCAGCAGCATCGCGAGCGCCGAGAAGACGACGATCGTGAACCACGGGGTGCGGTGGCGGCGGTGCAGCCTGGCGAAGATCGACGGCAGCTGACGGTGCTCGGCGAGCGACCACGACAGGCGCGAGATGCCGATCAGCCCGGCGTTCGTCGCGATCAGCAGGATCGTCGCGGCGAGGATGCCGACGTATGCCCGCGCCGCCTGCTCGGCGCCGCCGTGCAGGCCGAACGCCGAGACGATGCCGAGCACCGGGTCGCTCTCGTACGTCGTGCCGAGCGCCGTGCTGAACGTGCCGGCGTGCTCGGTCACGGGCAGCGCCGAGAGCGCGACGACCGAGATCCCCGCGTACACCGCGAGCACCGCGACGAGCACCAGGTTCACCGCCCGGGGCACGTCGCGTCCGGGGTCCTTGGCCTCCTCCGCCATGTTCGAGACCGTTTCGATGCCGGTGTAGGCGACCATCGCCACCGACAGCGCGAAGATCAGCTGGCTGTAACTGGGCGCCACGCCGAGGTGGACCTGGCCGATGAGCGTCGACGGGCTCAGCACGACGAGCACGCCGACGACCACGAGCGCCACCTGGGTCAGGAGGTCGGCCATCGCGAGCGCGACGTTGAGCTTCGCCGACTCGCCGAGGCCGCGGATGTTGAGCCCGGCGAGCAGCGCGATCACCACGACGCCGCCGATCACGTCTCCCGGGTTGTGGCGCAGCGCCGGGAAGAACACGCCGAGGTAGTGCGGCACGAAGAACGCCGAGATCGCGACGGTGATGATGTAGTCGAGCGTCAGCGCCCAGCCCGCGAAGAACGAAGCGACCTCGTTGAACGCGTGTCGCGCGAACGACGAGGAGCCGCCCGCCTCGGGGAACATCGACGCCCCCTCGGCGTAGGTCTTCGCCGTCAGGGCGAAGAGACCGCCGGCGACCATGAAGACGAGCGGCGTGAGGCCGAGCGCGTGCGCCGCGACCAGGCCGAGCGCGTAGTAGATCGACGAGCCGACGTTGCCGTAGGCCGTCGCGAACAGACCGGTAACGCCGACGGAGCGCCGCAG
>DAIOGP010000190.1:0-3672 GCA_036745135.1 Solirubrobacteraceae bacterium | reverse complement strand
TGCGCGGAGCTCGGCTGGAGCCCGGCGGCGGTGTACGAGCGCGAGTTCGCGCCGCTGTGGCGCAACCGGCTCCAGCGCACGCGCGAGGCGGAGCTCGTGCGCCTGCGCCTGTGGCGCGACCGCGAGGCGGCCTCGCTCGGCTCCGATCGTCGCTGGGACGTCCAGACGGCGCTGCTGCGCGCGCTCGTCGAGGAGAAGCTCGCGCTGCTCGCCGAGGCGCTCGATGTCCACTACGGCGCGGGCCACGCGGAGTGGCTCGCGACCGAGCGCGACGAGCTCGGCTGAGCGCACGCGGTGGCGCGCGCCGCTTGTCGGCGCGCTGCCGGTCGTCTACGGTCCGAGTGGGGTCTCACGGGGTCCCACGGTGACCAGCACGTGAGCGCGACCGAGCCGACGACCGAGCCTGGCGTCACTCCCCGCTTGGCGGAGTTGCTCGAGCGCATCGACGCGCACGTGCCCGCGGCCCGCGCGCCGATCGTGCGCGCGTTCGCCACGGCCTACACGCGCCGGCTCGCCGGCGACGCGTTCGCCGGGATCACGGCCGAGGAGCTGCTCGGCCAGGTGATGGGGGCGTTCGAGCTCGCGGACCTGCGCGGGCACGAGCCGATCGCCGTGCGCGCGCTCAACCCGACGCTCGCGGGCGACGGCTACGCGACCATCGGTTCGGTGATCGAGACCAACACCGAGGACCGGCCGTTCCTTGTCGACTCGGTCACCCAGGTGCTCCAGGCGCGCGCCAACCCGCTGCGCGTGCTGCACCCCGTGATCGGCACCGAGCGCGACGCGGAGGGGCGCATCACGCGGATCCTCCATGCGCGCGAGGCTGAGACGGCGGAGTCCGTCATGCACTTCGAGCTCGACCGCAGGCTCACCGCGGAGGAGCTCGCCGAGGTCGTCGGCGACGTCCGCCGCGTGCTCGCCGACGTCGCGCTGACGGTGCGCGACTTCGCGCCGATGCGGGCGCGGGTCGAGGGGATGCTCGAGCTCGCGCGAGCCGCCGCGCCGCGCTACTCGCCGGAGGAGATCGAGGAGACGGTCGCGTTCCTCGCCTGGCTGCTCGAGGACAACTTCGTCTTCCTCGGCTACCGCGAGTACGAGGTCGTCGACGCGGACGGGGTCCCGGCGCTCGCCGTCGTCGAGGGCTCGGGCCTCGGCATCCTCACGGACGGCTCCTCCTCGACCTATGCGAAGCCCGTGCCGCTCGAGTCGATCGACCCGTCGCTGCGGGCGCGAACCGGCGGGGGCGACCTCTTGATCGTGTCCAAGACGAATCGCCTCGCGACGGTGCACCGGCGCATGCGCATGGACTACATCGGCGTCAAGCGGGTCGCGCCCGACGGCACGATCGCCGGCGAGGCGCGGATGCTCGGGCTGCTGACCGGCAAGGCCTACATGGAGCCGGCGAGCCGCACGCCGCTCGTGCGGCGCAAGCTCGAGCAGATCCTCGAGCTCGAGGACATGATCGAGGGCTCGCACGACCACAAGACCGCCGTGCAGCTGTTCGAGAGCTTCCCCAAGGACGAGCTGCTCGCCGCGCCCGTCGAGGACCTGCGGCGCAACGTCATGACGCTGATGCAGCTCCAGGAGCAGCAGCACGTGCGCCTGCTCACGCGCCGCGACGTGCACGGCCGCAGCGTCTCGCTGCTCGTCGCGCTCCCGCGCGAGAGCTTCAACGCCGCGCTGCGCCAGCGGCTGCAGGACCTCTTCATGGCGCGCTTCAACGGCTCGAGCGTCGACTACCACCTCGCGCTCGGCGAGACCGATCCGGCGCAGATCCACTTCACGGTGCACGTGGCGGGCACGATCCCCGACGTCTCCCAGACCGAGCTCGAGGAGGAGGTAATCGCGCTCGCGCGCACCTGGGACGAGCGCCTGCGCGAGCGGCTGCTCGCGCTGCACGGCGATCAGCGCGGGCGCATGCTCGCCGAGTGCTGGGTGCATCGCTTCCCGGAGTACTACAAGGCGTCGACCGAGGTCTACCTCGCCGCGCTCGACATCGAGAGCTTCGATCGGCTCGAGACGGCCGAGGAGCCGTTCGTGGTGGCGCTCCAGAACGAGCGCGCCCACGCCGAGAGCCTGACGCGGATCGGCTTCTACAAGCAGGGCGACAAGGTCCGCCTGTCCGAGCTGATGCCGATCCTCGAGGCGCTCGGCCTGCTCGTCGTCGAGGAGGTCCCGACGCGGCTGCTCGACGGTGACGAGGACATGCACGTCCAGGACTTCGGCGTCCTCGACGCGGACGGCCGGCCGCTGGACCTCGCCGCGTGCGGCGACCGCGTCGCCGCGTGCATCGCCGCGGTGTGGCGGGGCGACGCCGAGTCCGACTCGCTCAACCGGCTCGTCGTCACCGCGGGGCTCGACTGGCGCCAGGTCCACGTGCTCCGCGCCTACCGCTCCTACCGCCAGCGCGTGAGCACCGGCTTCACGGACGAGTACCGCAACGACGCGTTCGCCGCGCACCCCGCGATCGCAGCGAAGCTCGTCCGGCTGTTCGAGCTGCGCTTCGATCCCGCCGCGCCCGACGATCCGGGCGCGGTCGCGCTGCTGCGCGAGGCGATCGTCGCGGACCTCGACGCGGTCGAGTCGCTCGACGAGGACCGCATCCTGCGCGGCCACCTCGGGTTGATCGACGCGACCGTGCGCACGAACGCGTTCCGGCCCGACCGCGACTGCCTGAGCTTCAAGCTGCGCTCCCGGGAGGTGCCGGACATGCCGCGGCCGCGACCGCGCGTGGAGATCTTCGTGTACTCGCCGACGGTCGAGGGCATCCACCTGCGCGGCGGGCGCGTCGCCCGCGGCGGCATCCGCTGGTCGGACCGCCGGCAGGACTACCGCACCGAGGTCCTCGGCCTGATGAAGGCGCAGATGACGAAGAACGCGATCATCGTGCCGACCGGCGCGAAGGGCGGCTTCGTGCTCAAGCGCCCGCCCGCCGCGCGCGCCGAGCTCGTCGAGGAGGTCCGCCGGCAGTACTCGACGTTCATCGGCGGCCTGCTCGACCTGACCGACAACCGGGTCGCCGGCGAGGTCGTCGGCCCCGAGGGCGTGCGCGTGCTCGACGAGCCCGATCCGTACCTCGTCGTCGCGGCGGACAAGGGGACGGCCGCGCTCTCGGACACGGCGAACGCGCTGGCGCAGGAGCGCGGCTTCTGGCTCGACGACGCGTTCGCCTCGGGCGGCGCGACCGGCTACGACCACAAGCAGCTCGGGATCACCGCGCGCGGGGCGTGGGAGTCGGTCAAGCGCCACTTCCGCGAGCTGGGGGTCGACGTCGCGAGCGACCCGTTCACGGTCGTCGGCGTCGGCGACATGTCCGGCGACGTGTTCGGCAACGGGATGCTGCTGTCCGACCGGATCCGGCTCGTGGCGGCGTTCGACCACCGGCACGTGTTCATCGACCCCGATCCGGACCCGGCCGTCGGGATCGAGGAGCGCCGGCGGCTGTTCGCGCTGCCGCACTCCTCGTGGGACGACTACGACCGCGCGAAGCTCTCGCCGGGCGGCGGCGTGTGGCCCCGCGCGGCGAAGAGCATCGAGCTCTCGGCGCAGGCCCGCGCCGCGCTCGGCGTCGAGGCCGCGTCGCTCACACCGACCGAGGTGATCCGCGCGATCCTGCGCGTCCCGGTCGACCTGCTCTGGAACTGCGGCATCGGGACCTCCGTGCGCGCGTCG
>DAIOGP010000189.1:0-3679 GCA_036745135.1 Solirubrobacteraceae bacterium | reverse complement strand
CTCGACCGTCGTCGCCTCCGCGGCGGACGGGATCACCGCGAAGTCCTTGCCGAGCACGTACGCACGCTGCAGGTAGCCCTCGAGCGTCTCCCGGTCGGCGATCGCGGCGCTGTAGAAGTAGACGTGCTCGACGTGCTTGACGCCGGGGTAGCGCAGGCCCCAGTCGTCGATGATCCGCGTGATCGGGGCGCGCAGGTCGGCGTCATAGTCCTCCTCGCAGAAGATCGTCGGCGTCATGACGAGCGCCTTCTCGTGGTGCAGGAGCGCGACGCGGCCCTTGACCTTCCCCTCCCAGCCCTCGGGCGTCAGCTCGAAGGCGTTGCCGTAGGTCATCACGCGCTCGAACCAGCCCTTGAGGATCGCCGGGAAGCCGAGCCAGAAGATGGGCGCGATGAACGCCAGGGCGTCCGCCTCCGCGACCTTCTGCCAGTGCGCGATCGCGTCCTTGGGCCGGTGCTCGCGGATCAGCTTCGCGATCGCCCGGTCGTCCTTGCCCCGCAGCGCGCGCGAGGCCGCGTAGCGCCGAATCGGGCCACCCGCGTCGTCGAGCACGCGCTCGCGCAGGTTCATGCGCTCGAGGATGTGCGGCGGCATGTCCTCGTGGACCCAGCTGGCCGTGTCGCGCGTGCGAAAGACCGGGTCGAACCCGATCGCGTGGAGGTCGATCACCTCGACGGTGTGGCCGCCGTCGCGCAGCCCGGCGGTGAACCGCTCGAGCACCGCATGGCTGAACGACTTGGGGTTGGGGTGCGCGTAGACGGTGAGGACTCTCATGGCGTCACGGCCGCCGCGTGAGCCGGTCCATCTCCGACCGGATCTCGTCCTCGGTGATCGGGCGGCGGACGAAGACCTCCCAGGCTTCGAACACGAGCGCCAGGCCCCAGATGAGCGTGACCCACAGCGGCCATGGATCCCAGCTGTCCGACGCGACGCCGTTGATCGTCCACGCGACCCAGAGGACGACGTTGACGGCGACGTAGGCGAAGGCGTGCGAGCGGAAGTCGCGGCGCTTCTTCAGCCGGCGCAGCGCCTGCTCGCGCAGGACATCGGGGCTGCCGCCCACGACCTCGTCGACGACCTTGGTGTCAGCCATGCCTCAAGTAGGCCACATCCCGGGCGAGCGGGCATCCGTGGAAGCGCCCCGGCCTCGCGCGGGCATCTACGGCCTGGTCGGCTGCCCACCGGCGGCGAGCTGCTCGAGCGCGTCGGCGGCGGCCGGCGCGCCCCCGGCGGCGGCGAAGGCCTCGGCGATGCGCTGCGCTCCGGGGCGCATCGCGATCGCGCGGTCGACCGCGTCGCGCAGGCGCTCGGCGTTCAGCCTGCGCGCGGGGAGCCGGACGCCGGCGCCCGCGACCTCGACCCGCCGGGCCACCTCGGGCTGGTCGCGCCCGAACGGGATCGCCACGACGGGGACGCCGTGCGCGAGCGCCTTCTGCGTGATGCCCATCCCGGCGTGGCAGACGACGCACGCGGCGCGCGCGAGCACCGGCGAGTGCGGGACGTAGCGCTCGAGCCGCACGTTGGGCGGCGGGCGCAGCCCCGAGGCGTCGACGTCCCCCGTGGTGACGACGACGTCGAACGGCGCCCCCGCGAACGCCTCGCACGCGACCTCGACGATGCGCCGGTCGTTCTGGAAGAGCGTCGAGCAGGTCACGAGGATCAACGGGCGCTCGACGTCGTCGAGCCATTGCGGCGGCTCGGCCGGCGGCTCCCACAGCCCGGGGCCGACGAGGCGCACCTTCGCCGGCCAGTCCGAGCGGGGGTACTCGAACGGCTCCGCGGTGTAGAGCAGGAGCAGCGAGGCGGCGAGGTAGAAGTCGCCGAGCGTGCGCAGCGGCCGCAGGCCCAGCTCGGCCCGCAGCGGGTTGACGCTCGACCCGATGATCCGCCCGAGCGCGCCGACGGTCAGCACGCCGGCGACCCGGTCGCGCACGCGACCCACCAGATCCCGCCGCGGCTTCAGGCCGAGCCCGAACGGCGGCGCATCGCGCGAGGGCAACGGCACCGGGATGACGAGGCAGAACGCCCATGGCAGCCCCGAGCGCTCCGCGGTCGCTCCACCGCCCCAGGACGTCTCGTCGATCACCAACGCGTCCGGACGCTCGGCCTCGATCGCTCGCTGCAGGTCCGGCGCCTGGAACCGCGCGCGCTCACCGAACTGGCGCACGCCGGAGACGAGCGCGCCGAAGCGCGTGCGCGCGCGCCAGTCACCCGGCTCCAGGTTGACGATCTCGGGCGCGAGGGGCTCGGCGTCGATGCCCAGTGAGCGCATCAGCTCCACCTCGGCCAGCCCGGAGCGCACGGTCACCCGATGGCCGCGGCGCTTGAGCTCGAGCAGGGTCGGCAGCAGCGGGTAGACGCGCCCGGGCACCGGCTCGAGGTATGCGAGGAACACGGACATCGCTCAGCCTCCCTCCGCGACCATGCAGAGCCCTCCCGCGCGTGGTCGTCGGTCGCCGCGGGCGACCAGCGTACGCGAGCGACTCAGCCGAGCGCGAGCTCGGGCGCGTGCCGACCGGCGTCCGCCTGGCGGCGTTCGGCGGCCGGGCGATCGCCGCTGCGATCGCGCGTCGCCGTGCGCTGCTCGCGCGCGACGGCGAGCAGCACGACCGCGCCGAGCACGAATGCGACCGGGTGCTCGAGCTGCGCCAACGAGCCCGACGCGACCGTCGCGGCGGCGACCATGCCGAGCAGCGCGAGCGACAGCGGCAGGCCGACGCGCGTCGCGCCGCGGCGCACGCCGTCGCGCAGCACGCCGGCGGCGAGCGCGCCGACCGCGCCGGACCACACGCACGAGATCCCGAAGTCGGGCATCGTCAGGAGCTCGCCGAGGTGCCCGCCGCCGAGCAGCAGCGCGAAGCCGAGGCCGAGGTAGACGAGCACGGTGGAGCCCAGGTGACCGGCGAGCGCGACCGACCAGAACGCGCGCGCGCCGTAGCGACGCGCGAGCACCCAGGCGACGAGCGCCATCCCGGCGAGCTGGGGCAGCACGGGGCCGTCGACCGTCAGGCCGCTCGTGAACAGCTGCCAGACGCGGCCCTCGGCGACGCCGGCCGGCGTCGAGGCGAGGCGCTCGGCCGCGGGCGCGACGCCCAGGCGCTCCCCGACCTCGACGAGCGCCACGAGCAGGAGGTAGCCCGAGATCGCGAGCGCGAACGGGTCACGCGCGAGCAGGCGCGGGCGTGGGAGGCGCACGTGTGGGAGGCGCGGGCGCACGCGACCCATGCCTGGGAGGCGCGGGCGCAGCGTGGAGGTGGCGAGGATCGGCATGTCCATTGCGTCTCGTACCCACCGTGCGTGTTACGCCACACCTCGGATCAGCGAACAGGACGACGATGATCGCCCCCGGACGCCCAGCGCGCAAGGCTCAGGCCCGAAGCGCACGCAGCGCGTTCAGGATCACGGCGACGTCGATCCCCTCCTGGAGCAGCGCGCCGGCCACCGGCGAGATGTAGCCTGCCGCGGCGAAGCCCATCGCCACGAGGCTCAAACCGATGCCGTAGAGGACGCTCTGGCGCGCGATCCCGAGCGAGCGCCGCCCGATCCGCACGGCGTCGGCGACGCGGTCGATGCGGTCGACCGCGATCACCGCGTCGGCCGTCTCGGAGGAGACCGTCGCGCCCGCCGAGCCCATCGCGATGCCCACGTCGGCGAGCGCGAGCGCCGGCGCGTCGTTGAT
>DAIOGP010000188.1:0-3693 GCA_036745135.1 Solirubrobacteraceae bacterium | reverse complement strand
CGCTGATGATGCAGCTCGGCGCCGAGGGCGTGTTCGTCGGCTCCGGGATCTTCAAATCCGAGGATCCGCCGATGCGGGCCCGGGCGATCGTCGCGGCGACGACGCACTACGGCGACCCCGAGCGGGTCGCACACGCGAGCGAGGGCCTCGGCCGGGCGATGGCGAGCCTCGAGTCGGCCAAGCTCGAGGGCGACCAGCTCCTCGCCCAACGCGGCTGGTAGGCATGGCGCCGCTCGTCGGCGTGCTGGCGCTGCAGGGCGACTTCGCGGCGCACCGGCGCACGCTCGAGGGTCTCGGCGCGGCGGTGCGCGAGGTGCGCGCAGCGCCCGACCTCGACGGCCTCGACGGACTCGTCGTCCCCGGGGGCGAGTCCACGACGATGACGCTCGGCATCGAGCGCGAGGGCCTGGGCGAGCCGCTGCGCGCGCTCGCCGCCTCAGGGACGCCGATCTTCGGTACCTGCGCCGGGCTGATCATGGTCGACCGCGAGCACCTCGCCGTCATGGACATCCTCGCGCGGCGCAACGCCTTCGGGCGCCAGGTGCACAGCTTCGAGGTCGACCTCGCGTTCGCCGCGCTCGGGGGACCGCCGGTGCGCGCGGTCTTCATCCGCGCGCCATGGATCGCCGAGCACGGGCCGGGCGTGGAGATCCTCGCCGAGGTCGACGGCCATCCCGTCGCGGCGCGGCAGGGCAACGTGCTCGTGATCTCGTTCCACCCCGAGCTGAGCGGCGAGGAGCGCCTGCACGGGCTGTTCCTCGACATCGTCCGCGAGCGCGCTGCTTCCGTCGCGCCGGAGGCCGCGTGATCGAGGCCGTCACGTTCGACTTCTGGAACACGCTCGTCGGCGAGGCGCAGGGCGCGGTCCGCTCGGCGCGGCGCGCGAGCTGGAGCGCGGTGCTCGTCGCGGCCGGCCACGACGCCGCCCCCGAACGGCTCGACGCCGCGTTCTCCGCCGCATGGGACGCCTACGAGCTCGAGTGGCGGGCCGGGCGCCACGTGGCGCCGGCCGCCGCCGCCGAGCTCGCCATCGACGCGCTCGACCTCGAGCTCTCGCCCGCGGCCCGCGCGCTGCTGCGCGCGGCGTTCGACGAGGCCGGCGAGCAGGTCGACCTGCGGCTGGCGCCCGGCGTCGAGGACGTGCTCGCGGCGCTCGGCGACGCCGGCGTGCGCGTCGGGATCGTCTGCGACGTCGGCTTCACCAGCTCGTCGCGGCTGCGCGCGGTGCTGGCGCGCCACGGCGTGCTCGGGCGCTTCGACGGCTGGGCGTTCTCGGACGAGGTGGGGGAGTACAAGCCCTCGCCGGTCATCTTCCGCCACGCGTTGGCTGCGCTCGGCGGCGTGGACCCGGCGCGCGCGGCCCACGTCGGCGACCTGCGCCGCACCGACATCGCGGGCGCGCTGGGAATGGGCATGCGCGCCGTGCGCTACACGGGGCTGCACGACGACGCCGAGGTTGGCGTCGAGGCCGACCACGTGATCGCCCACCACGACGAGCTGCGCGCGGTCCTGGGGCTCGGGGCCTAGCAGCGCGGGGCCGCGCCCTCAGGCGCGGATCAGCTCGAGCAGCTCGTCGCGCCGGCGCTCCATGTCGGCGCGCGAGACGAGCGACTCGACGTTGAGCCGCAGCAGCGGCTCGGTGTTCGAGGGCCGCACGTTGAAGTGCCAGTCGGCGTAGTCGACCGAGATGCCGTCGAGCGTCGTCTGCTCGCCGTCCGCGTAGCGCGCGGCGAGCTCGTCCATCTTGGCCGCCTGGTCGCGGACCGTCGAGTTGATCTCGCCCGAGATGAAGTAGCGCTCGCGGTAGGGGGCGAGCAGCTGCGACAGCGTCCGGCCCTCGACCGAGAGCAGCTCGAGGATCAGCAGCGCGGGGATCGTGCCCGAGTCCGCGCAGGAGAAGTCGCGGAAGTAGTAGTGGCCCGAGACCTCGCCGCCGAAGATCGCGCCCTGCTCGCGCATGCGCGTCTTGAAGAACGCGTGCCCGACGCGGTTGACGAGCGCGGTGCCGCCGGCGGCCGTGACCGTGTCCGCCACCGCGCGGCTCGCGCGCACGTCGTAGAGGATCGTCGCGCCCGGGTGCTTGCGCAGCAGCGACGCCGCGAGCAGGACCGTGAGGAAGTCGCCGTCGACGAACTCGCCGTGCTCGTCGATGAAGAAGCAGCGGTCGGCGTCGCCGTCCCACGCGATCCCGAGCTCGGCGCCCTCGCCGCGCACCTTGGCGATGATGAACTCGCGGTTCTCGGGCAGCAGCGGGTTGGGCTCGTGGTCGGGGAAGTTGCCGTCGGGCGTCCAGTAGGTGGTCACGAGGTCGAGGCCCAGGCGCTCGAGCAGCGGTCCGACCATCGGGCCCGCCATGCCGTTGCCGCCGTCGACGACCACGCGGCGCGGCGTCACGGCGTCGGGGTCGATGAAGCGCAGCGCGGCCGCCTGGAACTCCGTGTAGATGTCGAGCTCCTCGACCGACCCGCCGCCCGGGGCGGGCTCGAACCCGGCCTCGATCGCGCGGCGCACGTCCTGGATGCCCGCGTCGCCCGACAGCGCGATCGCGCCCTCGCGGACGAGCTTCACCCCCGTGTAGGCCTTCGGGTTGTGCGATGCCGTGACCATCGCGCCGCCGTCGAGGCCGCGCGAGGCGACCAGGTGGTAGAGCATCTCGGTGCCGACCATCCCCGCGTCGAGCACGTGCGCGCCCTCGCCGACGAGGCCGTCGCGCATGCGGCCCGCCATCTCGGGCGCGGTCAGGCGCATGTCGCGGCCGATGCCCACGCGCAGCTCGCTCGTCGCCTTGCCGGCGAGGCGCGCGAGCACGTGCGCGAAGCCGCGGCCCAGCAGCTCGGCGGCGTCGCCGTCGAGCTGCTCGCCGTAGAGCCCTCGGACGTCGTAGGCCTTGAAGACCTCGGGCGGGATCGCGCGCACGGCGGGCATCCTACGCGCGCGCCGTCCCGCGGCGCCGCGCGAGCGGTCGGCGCGGGCTCGTAGACTGAGCGCCATGTCCGGCCATTCGAAGTGGGCGTCGATCAAGCACAAGAAGGCGATCGTCGACGCGCGCCGCGGGCAGCAGTTCACGAAGCTCGCCCGGGCGATCACGGTCGCCGCGCGCGAGGGCGGCGGCGATCCCGAGTCCAACGCGACGCTCGCCAACGCGATCCAGAAGGCCAAGGACGCCTCGATGCCCAAGGACAACATCGAGCGCGCGATCGCGAAGGGGACGGGCGCGGGTGCCGATGCTGCCGCGATCGAGGCGGTCCTGTACGAGGGCTACGGGCCGGGCGGCGTCGCGATCCTGATCGAGGCGCTGACCGACAACCGCAACCGCACGGGCGCCGACGTCCGGCACATGCTCTCCAAGCACGGCGGGAACCTCGGCGAGCCGGGCTCGGTCGGCTACCTGTTCGAGAAGCAGGGCGTGATCGTGATCGATGCCACGCGCTACACGGAGGACGACCTGATCGTGGCGATCGACGCCGGCGCGCAGGACATCGCCGTCGACGACGACGTCTTCGAGGTCTTGACCGAGCCCGGCGGGCTCGCGACGGTGCGCGCCGCGCTCGCGGACGCAGGCGTCGAGATCGAGTCCGCAGACGTGACGCAGCGGCCCAAGACGCGCGTGCCGATCGACGAGGATCAGGCCGTCAAGCTGATGAAGCTGATCGACGCGCTCGAGGAGAACGACGACGTCGGCGAGGTCCACGC
>DAIOGP010000187.1:2103-3719 GCA_036745135.1 Solirubrobacteraceae bacterium | reverse complement strand
GAAGTACGACCGCGTGTTCGTCAACAAGATCGGGCCGTCGCGCGCGCGGCGCGTGCTCGTGCTCGTGCCCGGGTTCCAGGGCGGCGCCGGCGACTTCACGCTCGTCGGCCACGACCTCGTCGACCGCGTGCCGGACCTCCAGGTCTGGGCGGTCGACCGCCGCGAGCAGGTGTTCGAGGACACCTCCGTGCTCGAGCGGGGCGATCCCGCCGCGGCCTACCGCTACTACCTGCCCGGCGTCGCCGCCGCGGGCGAGCCGGCCTTCAAGCCGCTCGACGTCACCAAGGTCCCGTTCGCGCGCCGCTGGGGGCTGCCGGTCGCGCTCGCGGACCTGCGCCGCGTCGTGCTCGCGGCCCGCGCCGGGGGCCGGCGCACCGTGATCCTCGGCGGTCACTCGCTGGGCGCCTCGACGACCGTCGCGTACGCGAGCTGGGACTTCGACGGACGGCCCGGCTACCGCGACCTGGCCGGCCTCGTGCTGATCGACGGCGGCCTGATGGGCACGTTCTCGACGCCGAGCCTCGCGCTGGTCAAGGACCGGCTGGGCCAGCTGAACGGGTCCGACGTCTTCCGCAACAGCCCGTTCGAGGACCTGCTGGGGCTGAACCTCCCGTGGGCCGCCGGCGTGCTCGCCCAGGTCGGCGGCCTGCTCGCGACGGCGCAGCCGAACGCGCCGTCGCTGCTGCAGGCCTACCCCCCGGTCAAGGCGCTGATCATGCCGCCGCCGTTCGCGCTCACGAACCTCGCCGCGTTCGGCTTCGCGTTCGACCAGTCGACCGGGCCCGCGGCGCTGTCGCTGATCCGCGTGCGCGCCGGCGGGCTGGCCCCGAGCGGCGAACCGCGCGGCTGGCAGAACGGCGAGGTCACGCCGGTCGAGCGGCTCGCGCGGCTGTTCGCGTCGGAGCCGGCGAACGCGACCGAGTGGTACTTCCCCAAGCGCCTCACGATCGACGTCGACGGCGCGAACGCGCTGCGCCGCACCGCGATCACCGACTACCTCGGGCTGCGCCCGTGGCACCGGCGCGAGGTCGACGTGCCGCTGTACGCGTTCCAGACCGACCTCACCGGCGGGCGCGTGCTGCGCGGCGCGCGGGCGTTCGTGAAGGGCTCGCGGGTCCCGCGGGCGACCTACGTCGACCGCGGCACGACGACGAGCCACCTCGACCCGCTCACCGCCGCGCCGGCCACGAACGACTTCCTGAGGACCGTCGTGCCGTTCCTGAAGCGGATCGGATAGCGGCCGCCGGGCGGCCACGGTAGATTTCCGCTCGTGCGCCGCTTCGCCTTCACCCTGCTCGCCGCCGCGCTCGCGCTCGCCGTGCTCGCGCCGGCCGCGCTCGCCAACGACCACGGCGAGGGCTGGTGGGGCGAGACCAACGACAAGGTCGTGACCAACGCGGGCTTCATCCTGATCGCGTTCTTCCCCCTGTTCGCGCTCGTCATGAGCGTGATCCAGTGGCGCCTCGAGCGTCGCAAGGACCTGCGCAAGGCCGCGCTCAAGGGCCGCTCCGCGCGCCGGCGCGGCGGCTGGTAGCCCGGCCGCGACGGCCGGCGGCGCCCGCGGCGATCTGCGAGCATCGCCGCCGATGAGCGCGGACGAGGTTCGCTACGAGCGC
>DAIOGP010000187.1:0-2003 GCA_036745135.1 Solirubrobacteraceae bacterium | reverse complement strand
CGGCGATCTGCGAGCATCGCCGCCGATGAGCGCGGACGAGGTTCGCTACGAGCGCGTCGGCGCGGCGGCCGTCCTGACGATCGACCGCCAGGCGCGGCGCAACGCGGTCGACGGGCCGACCGCCACGGCGCTGGGCGAGGGTTACCAGCGATTCGTCGCGGACGACGCCGCGCTCGTCCTCGTCCTCACCGGCGCCGGCGACGTGGCCTTCTGCGCGGGCGCCGACCTCAAGGCGATCACGAGCTTCGCCCCGCGCCTCGGCGCGCCCGAGGGGCCGCTCGGCTTCACGCGGCTGATCTCGCCGAAGCCGACGATCGCCGCGATCTCCGGCTGGTGCCTGGCCGGCGGGCTCGAGCTCGCCCTGTGGTGCGACCTGCGGATCGCCGCGGAGGGCTCGACCTTCGGCTTCCCCGAGCGGCGCTGGGGCGTGCCGCTGATCGACGGCGGGACGCAGCGCCTGCCGCCCATCGTCGGGCTCGGCCGGGCGCTTGACCTGATCCTCACGGGCCGCATGGTCGAGGCGCGGGAGGCGCTCGCGATCGGGCTGGCCAACGAGCTCGTCGCGCCGGGCCGCCAGCTCGACCGCGCGCTCGAGCTCGCCGAGGGCCTCGCGGCGTTCCCGCAGGAGACGATGCTCGCCGACCGCCGCTCGGCGCTCGAGGGCATCGGCCTGACGCTCGCCGAGGGCCTCGAGCTCGAATCCCGCAGCGGCGCCGAGACGTTCGGGGTCGCCGTCGCCGGCGCGGCGCGGTTCGCCGCCGGGGAGGGGCGCGGCGGTGCGGGCTCCGGCGTATAGGCTTGCCGGGTTGATCGCGACGTGGGTGGAGGGAGCGGGATGACGTACTTCGTGACCGGGGCGACGGGCTTCATCGGTCGCCATCTCGTGGAGCGGCTGCTCGCGCGCGAGGGCCAGATCCACGTGCTCGTCCGCGAGGGATCGACGGACAAGCTCGACGCCCTGATCGAGGGCTGGGGCCGGCCGGAGCGGATCGTGCCCGTCGTCGGGGACCTCAGCGAGCCGAAGCTCGGCGTCTCCGACGCCGGCATCGCCGAGCTGCAGGGCACGGTCGACCACTTCTTCCACCTCGCGGCGATCTATGACATGACGGCGGACGAGGAACGCAACCTCACGCTCAACGTCGGCGGCACGCAGAACGCGATCGGGCTCGCGA
Source organism: Solirubrobacteraceae bacterium (assembly GCA_036745135.1). GTDB lineage: Bacteria > Actinomycetota > Thermoleophilia > Solirubrobacterales > Solirubrobacteraceae > DAIOGP01. Next base: position 831 of record DAIOGP010000187.1, on the reverse strand, counting down.
ACGCGCTGCGCGTGGGCACGTTCCACCACGTCTCGTCGATCGCGGCGGCGGGCCTCTACGAAGGCCACTTCCGCGAGGACATGTTCGACGAGGGCCAGAAGCTCGACCACCCCTACCACCGGACGAAGTTCGAGTCCGAGCGCCTCGTGCGCACCCAGGTCGAGTCGCCGTGGCGGGTGTACCGGCCGGCCGTCGTCGTCGGCAACTCGCGGACCGGCGAGATGGACAAGATCGACGGCCCCTACTACTTCTTCAAGGCGATCCAGAAGGCGCGCGCCGCGCTGCCGCCGTGGTTCCCGCTCGTCGGCGTCGAGTTCGGCAAGACGAACATCGTGCCGGTCGACTACGTCGCCGCGGCGATGGACCACATCGCCCACCAGCCCGGGCTCGACGGCCAGGCCTTCCACCTCGTCAACCCGACGCCGCAGCGCGCCGGCGACGTGATCAACACGTTCGCGCGGGCCGGGCACGCCCCGCAGCTCGCGCTGCGCGTCGACCGCCGCCTGACGAGCATGCTGCCCAAGGGCGTCATCAGCATGCTGCTGCAGCTGCCGGCGCTGAAGGACATCCGCCGCCAGGTGCTCGCCGACTTCGGGATCCCCGAGGAGATCGTCAAGTACATCGGCCTGACGGCGTCGTTCGACGCGCGCGACACCGAGCGCGCGCTCGCGGGCTCCGGCATCGCGGTGCCGGCGCTCGAGAGCTACGCGCCGAAGCTGTGGGACTACTGGGAGCGCAACCTCGACCCGGATCTGTTCAAGGACCGCTCGTTCGAGGCCGCGATCAACGGCAAGGTCGTGATCATCACCGGCGCCTCGAGCGGCATCGGCA
>DAIOGP010000186.1:0-3729 GCA_036745135.1 Solirubrobacteraceae bacterium | reverse complement strand
GCGACATCCACTCGGCGTCGCGGCGCGCGAGGTAGTCGTTGACCGTGACGACGTGCACGCCCTTGCCGCCCAGCGAGTTGAGGACGACCGCGAGCGTGGCGGTCAGCGTCTTGCCCTCGCCCGTGCGCATCTCGGCGATCGCGCCGTCGTGCAGCACCATCCCGCCGATCAGCTGCACGTCGAAGTGGCGCATGCCCATCGTGCGCCGGCCGGCCTCGCGCACCAGCGCGAAGCACTCGTGCAGCAGGTCGTCGAGCGGCTCGCCGCCGTGCGCACGCTCGCGCAGGGAGTCCGCGTGGGTGCGCAGCTCGTCGTCCTCGAGCAGCTCCATCTCGGGCTCGAAGGCGTTGATCCGAGCCACGCGCTGCTCGTAGCTCCTGAACTTCTTGGCCTCGCCGACACGCAGCGCGCGGTCGATGATCGACATGGCCCAAGCCTAGCAGCGGGTCCCCGCGCCTTTGCCCGGGACCGGGGGCCCGCGCGCCTCGGTCGGGACGGTCGGCCCGGAAGGCCTCAGATCGCCTGCGAGGTACCCCCGTACGGGAGCTGCGACGGGCGCGCGGCGACCCGTCCCGCGCGGCGTCCGCGGCGCTTCTCGCGCTGGCGCTTGACCTGGCGCGCGAGCTCCTCCTCGCAGCGGTTGAGCGCCTGCGTGGCGTCGCGCGCGGCCTGGCGGGCGCGCAGCGTCGTGCCCTTGAGCCGCAGCGTCGCCTCCACGACCTGCGCCTCGGGGATCGCCGGGTTGCGCTCCGCGGAGAGCTCGATCTCGAGCTCCGCCAGCTCGGAGACCTGCCGCCCGATCGCGGCGAAGCGCCGGTCGATCTGGCGGCGCAGCGCGGCGGGCACCGGCGTGTTGCGTCCCTTGACCCTGATCTGCACGGGGACACCTCCATGCTCGCGTGTGTCGAATCGAGTGCCCGATCGTACGCCGCGGGTCGGCGTTTGTCAGCCGCGTGGCCGCGGTGCGGGCGCGCGGGGGCCGCGGTCCGGCGTCCTCGGCGGCGCGGGTCGCTCAAGCATCGTCGGCCGCGGACCGATACCGGCCTGAGAATGGGCGAATCCGGATTCCCAACGGAGACGCCGGGGCATGGGCAGCCGCTCGGCGCGGCCGGGCGCGACGTGGTCGTCGCGCGGCAGCCGATCTGCGACCGTCGCCTCGACGTCGTCGGCTACGAGCTCCTCTATCGCGACCCGAGCGGCGACCGCGCGGCCGTGCTCGACCCCGAGCGCTTCACCGCGAGCCTGATCGTCAACGCGTTCGCCGAGATCGGCCTCGACACGCTCGTCGGCGACCGCATGGCCTACGTGAACGTGTCGCGCGACTTCCTGCTCGGCGTGCATCCGCTGCCGCTGCGCCCGGACCGCGTCGTGCTCGAGCTCCCCGGCGACACGCCCGTCGACGACGCGCTGCTGGCGGTCATCGATCGCCTGGTGCTCCAGGGCTTCACGCTCGCGATCGAGGACCCGCCGCTCGAAGCGGAGGGCGGTCCGCTCGTGGCGGCCGCCGGGATGCTCAAGATCGACGTGCTCCACGCGACGCCCGAGAGCCTCACCGCCCAGGTCGAGCGGCTCAGCCGCCACCCAGTGACGCTCGTCGCCGAGCGAGTCGAGACGCGGGAGCAGTTCGAGCTCTGCGAGCGGCTCGGGTTCCACCTCTTCCAGGGGTACGCGTTCGCCAAGCCCGAGATCGTCAAGGGCCGCGGCCTCCCCACCTGGCAGCTCGGCGCGGTCGGGGCCGGGGACGGCGGCTACGACGAGCTCGCGGCCGCGATCGTCCAGGACGTGGGCCTCAGCTGGAAGCTGCTGCGCTACACGAGCTCCGCCTTCTACACGCTGCCGCGTCGCGTCAGCTCGATCCAGGACGCGCTCGAGCTGCTCGGCGAGGGCACCGTGACGCGCTGGGCGAAGGTCATGGCGCTGGCCGGCGCCGAGGACCGCGCCTTCCCGGTGGTCGGCACCGCGCTGCGTCGCGCCAAGATGTGCGAGCTGCTCGGCGGCGAGGTCGAGCCCGAGCGCCGTCAGTCGCTGTTCACGATCGGACTGCTCTCGACGATCGACGCGCTGCTCGACGTGCCGATCCACGAGGCCGTCGCGACGCTCCCCTTCACCGACGAGGTCCTGCGCGCGCTGCTGCGCTATGAGGGTCCCTACGGTCACATCCTGCGCTGCGTGCTCGCGCACGAGCGCGGCGAGGCCGTGCCGATCGGCCCGATGCCGATCGACGAGGCCGCACTCACCGCGGCGCACGATCGCGCGACCTCGTGGTCGCGCGAGCTCAGCGTGGCGTAGCCCTACCGCCGCAGCGCCCGCGCGTAGGTCAGGCAGACGACGTGCTCGCTCCCGGCCGCGCGCAGCGCCCGCGCGCACGCGTCGAGCGTCGCGCCGGTGGTGTGGACGTCGTCGACGAGCGCCGCGACCGGCGGCGCCGGTCCGCTCGCGCGCACGCCGATGCGACCCGGCGTGAGGCGGTCCGTGCGCCCGGCACCGACCTGGCGCGCCCCCGCGGACCGCGTGAGGCAGTGGCGCAGCGGCAGGCGGGAGCGCCGCGCGAGCGCCGCCGCGAGCCGCTCGGCCTGGTCGAAGCCGCGCTGCCGGCGCCGAGCCGGGTGCGCGGGCACCGGGACGAGCGCCGCACCGTCGAGCAGCCCCGCGGGCGCGACGGCGAGCATCTGCGCGGCCATGGCGTCGGCCGCGGTGAGCGCGCCACGGAACTTCAGCGCCACCACGAGCTGCCGCGCCGAGCCCTCGTGCGCGAATGGCGCCCAGGCGCGGTCGAAGGCGGCAGCCCGCGCGGGGCACGGGCGGCACGGGGCCGGGAGCGCGCAGCGGGGGCAGCGGGGCCCGTCCAGCCACGGCAGCGCCGCCCGGCACGACGCGCAGACGACGTCGCCGGCGTGCACGAGACCGTCGCCGCAGGCACCGCAGACAGGCGGCGCGAGCAGTGCGAGCACCTCGCTGAGGACTCGTGCGACCACGTCGCACGATGCTGGCGCGCGCGGACGCGCGCGGGTGATGCGGACTGCGACAATCGCGAGCCGTGGGCGCGGACTACTCGTGGAGCTTCGAGCCGGGCGTGCTGCTCGCCGTCGGCGCCTACCTCGTCGTCTACGCGCGGCGCTGGCGCGGCGCGCGGGCGCAGGCCGGATCACGCGCGGCGCCGGGCTGGCGGCTGGCGCTCACCGTCGCCGGGCTGGGTTCCCTGCTGCTGGCGCTCGTCTCGCCGGTCGACCGCCTCGGCGATCAGGTCCTGCTCATGCACATGGCGCAGCACCTGCTGCTGATCGACGTCGCCGCGATCCTCCTGATCCTCGGGCTGACGCGCGTCATCCTCAGGCCCGTGACGGCGCGGCTCGCGCTCCTCGAGCGCGCCGCCGGACCGCTCGGGCATCCCGTCTTCGCCGCGCTCGCCTACGTGGCCGCGATGTCCGCGTGGCACATTCCGGCGGCCTACGACCTCGCGCTCGAGCACCCGGCGGCGCACGTCGCCGAGCACATCAGCTTCGCGATCGCCGGGGGGCTCTACTGGTGGCACCTGCTCTCCCCGATCCCGGGCCGTCATCGCCTGACCGGCCTCGGGCCGATCGCCTACATGGCGGGAACGAAGCTGCTCGTCGGCCTGCTCGGCATCCTGATCACGTTCTCGCCCGACGTGCTCTACGGCTGGTACGAGCGCCAGCCGCGCGTCTGGGGGCTGAGCGCGCTCGAGGACCAGAACGCGGCCGGCGCCCT
>DAIOGP010000185.1:0-3733 GCA_036745135.1 Solirubrobacteraceae bacterium | reverse complement strand
CGAGCACGACGACCAGTTCCCGATCGACGTCTTCCAGACGGGCTCTGGCACCTCGTCGAACATGAACGCCAACGAGGTCATCGCGAGCCTCGCCGGCGAGGGCGCGCATCCGAACGACCACGTCAACATGGGCCAGTCCTCGAACGACGTGTTCCCGTCGGCGGTGCACCTCGCCGTGCTCGACGAGGCCACCCACCGCCTGCTGCCCGCGCTCGAGCGGCTCGAGGGCTCGCTGGCAGCGAAGGCCGACGCGTTCAAGGACATCGTCAAGTCCGGCCGCACGCACCTGATGGACGCGGTGCCCGTCACGCTCGGGCAGGAGTTCGGCGGCTACGCGGCGCAGGCGCGGCTCGGGCGGGCGCGCGTCGCGGGCGCGCTGCCGCACGTCGCCCAGATCCCGCTCGGCGGCACCGCCGCGGGCACCGGGCTCAACACGCATCCGGAGTTCGCGGCGCGCGTGCGCGAGCGCCTCGCTGCCGACGCGGGCCTCACGATCTCGCCTCCCGAGGACCCCTTCGAGGCGCAGGCGAACCGCGACGCGCTCGTCGAGCTCTCGGGCGCGCTCAAGGTGCTCGCGGTCTCGCTGACGAAGATCGCCCAGGACCTGGCGCTGATGGGCTCGGGGCCGCGCGCCGGGATCGGCGAGCTGTTCCTGCCCGAGCTGCAGAAGGGCTCGTCGATCATGCCGGGCAAGGTCAACCCGGTGATCCCCGAGGTCGTGCTCCAGGTCTCCGCCCAGGTGATCGGCAACGACACCGCGATCACGATCGGCGGCATGCAGGGCCAGTTCGAGCTCAACGTGCGCATCCCGCTGATCGCGCGCAACCTGCTCGAGTCGATCCACCTGCTCTCGAGCGCCGCGGGCCTGCTCGCGGAGAAGTGCGTCGACGGGATCGAGGCGAACCTCGCCGGCTGCGAGCGCTCGGCCGAGTCGACGCTCGCCGTCGCGACCGCGCTCAACCCGTTCATCGGCTACGACCGCGCGGCCGCGATCGTCAAGGAGGCCACGGCCTCGGGCCGCACGCTGCGCGAGGTCGCGCGCGAGCAGGGCGTCGAGGAGTCCGTGCTCGACGAGGCGCTCGACCTGCGCAAGATCGCGCACGGGAACCAGGCCTGAGGGGGCCGAACCCGCGCCTCGCGACGGGGGTTCGGGCGCTCACTCCGGCACGATCGCGACCGCGCGCGTCGGCCCGGCGCTGCCGCCGAGGACCCTGAGCGGGAAGCACGCGACCTGGAAGCCGGTCGCGGGCAGCGCCCCGAGGTTGCACAGGCGCTCGATCTGGCAATAGGGGATGTCCGCCTGGTGCGCCGCCCAGAAGATGCCCGGCGCGTCGCGCGCGAGGGCCTCCTGCGCCTCGAGGTGCAGCGGCGCGTCCCAGCCCCACGCGTCGATGCCCATCACGCGCACGCCGCGGTCGTAGAGCCAGCGCGTGGCCTGCGCCGTGACGCCCGGGCCGCGGGCGATGTAGTCGAGCTCCGCGTAGAACGCGTCGCGACCGGTGCGCACGAGCACGATGTCCAGGGGCTCGAGGGCGTGACCGACCCGCGCGAGCTCCGCCTCGACCTCCGCGACGGTGACCGGGTCGCCGTCGGGCTTCGCCGTCATGTCGAGCACGACGCCCGGCCCGATGAACCACTCGAGCGGCAGCTCGTCGATCGTCTGCGCGCGGGCGCCGGCGATGCGGCTGTTGTAGTGCCAGGGAGCGTCGACGTGGGTCGAGTTGTGCGTGCCGAGCCGCAGCTCCTCGGTCGCCCAGCCCTCGCCGTCGCGCAGCAGGCGGGGCGGCACGCCGAGCAGCCTCTCGATGTCGCTCGCGCCGGCCGCGTGGTCGCGGTAGGCGACGTCGGTGCGCAGCGGCTCGGGCGTCCCCGCCGGGCTCGGCGCGATCGGGGCGGACAGGTCGACGACGCGCAGCGCCTCGGCGCCGGTCAGCCGCCGATCGAGACGAACTTCGTCTCGAGGAACTCGCCGATGCCCTCGGAGCCGCCCTCGCGTCCGAAGCCGGAGGCCTTGACGCCGCCGAACGGCGCCGCCGGGTTCGACACGAGGCCCTGGTTGAGGCCGACCATGCCGGTCTCGAGCCCCTCGCAGACGCGCAGCGCGCGCTTGACGTCGCGCGTGAAGACGTACGCGATCAGGCCGTAGGGCGTGTCGTTCGCCGCGGCGATCGCGGCCTCCTCCGAGTCGAAGCTCGTGACCGGCGCCACCGGGCCGAAGATCTCCTCGTCGAGCAGGCGCGCGCCCGCGGGCACGTCGCCGAGCACGGTCGGCGCATAGAAGTAACCGGGACCGTCGATCGCGGCGCCGCCCACGACCGCCGTCGCGCCCTTGCCGACGGCGTCGCGCACGAGCTCGTCGACCTTGTCGCGCCCGGCCTGATCGATCAGCGGGCCGACCTGGACGCCGTCCTCGGTCCCCCGCCCGACCTTCAGCGCTCCGATGCGCTCCGCGAGCCGCGTCGCGAACGTCTCGGCGAGCGGCTCGGCGACGTAGAAGCGGTTCGCCGACGTGCACGCCTCGCCCATGTTGCGCATCTTCGCGACCATCGCGCCGGCCAGCGCCTCGTCGAGGTCGGCGTCCTCGAAGATCAGGAACGGCGCGTTGCCGCCGAGCTCCATCGACACGCGCAGGATCTGCTCCGCGGACTGCTCGATCAGCCGGCGGCCGACCTCGGTCGAGCCGGTGAAGGACAGCTTGCGCAGCCGCGGGTCGCGGATCAGCGGCTCCATGATCTCGCCCGACTTCGAGCTGGTCACGAGGTTCACGACCCCCGCCGGAAGCCCGCAGTGCTCGAGCACCCGGGCGAGCGCGAGCATCGACAGCGGCGTCTGCTTCGCGGGCTTGACGACCGCGGTGCAGCCGGCCGCGATCGCCGGGCCGAGCTTGCGCGTGCCCATCGCGAGCGGGAAGTTCCACGGCGTGATCAGGAGACAGGGACCGACCGGCTGCTGCATCGTCAGGAAGCGACCCTGCCCGTTGGGCGCGACGCTGTAGCGCCCCGCGATCCGCACCGCCTCCTCCGAGAACCAGCGGAAGAACTCGGCCGCGTAGATCACCTCGGCGCGCGCGTCCGCGAGCGGCTTGCCCATCTCGAGCGTCATCACGAGCGCCAGCTCGTCGGCGCGCGCGACGAGCTCCTCGTAGGCGCGGCGCAGGATCTCGCCGCGCTCGCGCGGCGGGTGCGCCGCCCACTCGGCCTGCGCCGCCACGGCCGCGTCGAGCGCGGCGCGCGCGTCCGCGACGCTCGCGTCGGCGACCTCGCAGATCGTCTCCCCGGTCGCCGGGTCCTCGACCGCCAACGCGCCCGCGCTCCCGTCGCGCCACTCGCCGCCGATGAAGAGCTGCTTGGGAACCTGCGCGACGGCGGCGGACTCTGCGGTTGCGGTGCTCATGGACGTCTCCGGTGGGTCAGAGGTTGGACTGCGCGGCTCACGCGGCCGGCCGGATCGACCGATGCAGGCCGTGTCCGTGCCGATCTGTGCCAACCTATCACCGGAACTTCGCCGCCTCGCGCGTGTCGTGATGGGAGACCGCGCGTCCCGGCACCGGGCGTCGCGCTCGCCCGCCTGAGACGCCGATGCGCCGACCGCAGCCGACAGCCCGCATCACCCTCGTCGCAGCGCTGCTCGCGCTCGTCGCGTTCGCGCTGCCCGTCGCCAGCGCCGCCGGCGCGAAGCGCGTGCTGTGGATCCGCGGCGCGGGCTACGGCCACGGCGTCGGGATGAGCCAGTA
>DAIOGP010000184.1:0-3750 GCA_036745135.1 Solirubrobacteraceae bacterium | reverse complement strand
TCGAGCACATCGGCGCCGAGATCGCCGCGCTGCGCGCGCTGATCACCGAGCTGCGCCCGGCCGCGCTCGACGACCTCGGCCTGACGCCCGCGATCGAGAGCCTCGTCGAGCGCACGGCTTCGATCGAGGGCCTGGTCGTCGAGGCGCAGATCGACCTCGCCGACGAGGCGGCGCGACTCGAGCCGGCGCTCGAGAGCGCCATCTACCGGCTCGTGCAGGAGGCGCTGACGAACGTGGGCAAGCATGCCCGCGCCGAGCGGGTCGAAGTCAGCGTGCGCGCGCTCGGCGACGCCGTCGAGGTCCGGGTGACCGACGACGGCGACGGCTTCGATCCGTCGGCTACCCACGACGGCTTCGGGCTCACGGGCATGCGCGAGCGCGTCGAGCTGAGCGGCGGCACGCTCGAGCTCGCGAGCGCGACAGGCACCGGGACGACGGTGCTCGCGACGCTGCCGCTGCGGCGCGCGCAGCCGCCCATCGCCGGCGACGCCGTAGCCTGAGCGCCGGCGCAATGGCGCAACCGGCCGACGCGGAACCTCCGGCGGCTGCGCGCGGCGTCGACCCCGAGGAGCGCCTCGACCAGCTGCTCGCCGATCTCGGCACGCGGCGGGACGGGCTGAGCGCGCGCGAGGCGGCGCGGCGCCTGCAGCAGTTCGGGGCCAACGAGATCCGCCGGCGGGAGGCGACGAGCCGCTGGGTCGAGCTCGGACGCCAGTTCACGCACCCGCTGGCGCTGTTGCTGTGGGTGGCGGCCGCGCTGGCGGTGATCGGCGGGCTCGGGGCGCTCGCGATCGCGATCGTCGTGGTGATCGTCCTCAACGCCATCTTCGCCTTCGTGCAGGAGCTGCAGGCCGAGCGCGCGACCGAGGCGCTGCGCGAGTTCCTCCCTCCCGTCGCGCGCGTGCGCCGCGACGGCAGCCTCGTCGAGGTCGACGCCACGACGCTCGTCAGCGGCGACGTGCTGCTGATCGCGGAGGGCGATCGCCTGTCCGCGGACGCGCGGCTGATCGACGGCTCGCTCGAGCTCGACATGTCGCCGCTGACCGGCGAGTCCTCCCCCGTGTCGCGCTCGGCAGTGCGCTCGCGACCAGCCGCCTCGCCGCTCGAGTCCGACGACCTCGTCTTCGGCGGCACGCTGTGCACCGCCGGCGACGCCGAGGCCGTCGTCTACGCGACCGGGATGGCGACGCAGCTCGGCCGCATCGCGGCGCTCTCCCAGCGCGTGCGCACGGAGCTCAGCCCGCTCCAGGTGCAGGTCAATCGCGCCGCCAAGCTGATCGCAGTCGTCGCGCTCGCGTTCGGCCTCGTGTTCCTCGCGCTCGGGACCCTCGTGGCCGGGCTGCCGCTCCACGACGGGATCAGCTTCGGCATCGGCCTGATCGTGGCCAACGTCCCCGAGGGCCTGCTGCCGACGATCACGCTCGCGCTGGCCGTGGCGGTCAGGCGCATGGCGCGGCGCCGCGCGCTCGTCAAGCGGCTGACCGCGGTCGAGACGCTCGGCTCGACCGACGTGATCTGCACCGACAAGACCGGCACGCTGACCGAGGGGCGCATGCACGTCGTCCTGCTGTGGGCCGACGGCCACGAGCTGCGGCTGACGGACGACCCGCGGGCAGTCGCCGATCAGGAGCCGTTCTCGGGCCTCCTGCGCACCGCCGTGCGCTGCAACAACGCCACGCTGACGCGCACGCCCGCGGGCTGGGAGCGCGGCGGAGATCCGAGCGAGAGCGCGCTGCTGCTCGCGGCCGCCGAGCTCGGCGAGGACGTCGAGGGCGAGCTGGCCGAGCGCGATGCGCGCCGGCGGCGCGCCTACCACTTCGACGCGCGCCTGAAGCGGATGACGACGCTCGACGAGGAGCCCGGCGCCGAGCCCTGGTACCACGCGAAGGGGGCGCCGCTCGAGCTGCTCGAGCGCTGCACCGTCCTGCGGACGCCGGCGGGCGACCGACCGCTCGAGGAGGGGGACCGCGCCGCCGTGCGCGAGGCGTTCGAACGCTACGCCGGCGCCGGCCTGCGCGTGCTCGGCTTCGCCGAGCGGCGGGTGACGCGCCAGCCCGAGCCCGGAGAGGAACGTGAAGCCGCAGAGACCGGCCTCACGTTCCTCGGCCTCGCCGCGCTCGAGGACCCGCCTCGACCGGAGGTGGCCGCGGCGGTCGCCCGCTGCCGAGAGGCGGGGATCCGCGTGATCGTCGTGACCGGCGACCACGGGCTCACCGCGAGCGCGGTCGCGCGGACCGTCGGCATCGCGGGCGAGCACCCCCGGATCGTCACCGGACCCGAGCTCGACGCGCTCTCCGACCCGAGCCTCGATGCGCTCCTGCGCGACGAGCCCGACCTGATCGTCGCGCGCAGCAATCCGGAGACGAAGCTGCGCATCGTCGACGCGCTGCGTGCGGCCGGGCACACGGTCGCGATGACCGGCGACGGCGTCAACGACGCCCCGGCGCTGCGCCGCGCGGACATCGGCATCGCGATGGGGGCCAGCGGCACCGACGTCGCGCGCGAGGCCGCGACGATGGTGCTCACCGACGACAACTTCGCCTCGATCGTCGCGGCGGTCGAGGAGGGGCGGATCGTCTACGAGAACATCCGCAAGTTCGTCACCTACATCTTCGCCCACGCGACGCCCGAGGTCGTGCCGTTCCTCGTCTTCGCGCTGGCCGGCGGCGCCGTGCCGCTGCCGCTCACCGCACTGCAGATCCTCGCGATCGACCTCGGCACGGAGACGCTGCCGGCGCTCGCGCTCGGGCGCGAGCCGGCCGAGCCGGGGATCATGGCCCGGCCGCCACGGCCGCGCGAACGTGGGATCCTCGACCGGCCGATGCTCACCCGGGCGTGGCTGTGGCTCGGTCTGCTCGAGGCGGCGCTCGTGACCGGCGGCTTCTTCTACGTGCTGCTGCGCGCGGGCTGGTCCCCGGGAGACGCGGTCGGCTCCGGGCACCCGCTGCACCACGCCTATCTGCAGGCGACGACGATGACGTTCGCGGGGATCACCGCGTGCCAGGTGGGGACCGCGTTCGCCACGCGCACGACCCGCGCGTCGCTGCGCGAGATCGGGGTCTTCTCGAACCGGCTGCTGCTGTGGGGCATCGCGTTCGAGCTCGCCTTCGCGGCGACGCTGATCTACGTGCCGCCGCTGCAGTCGGCGTTCGCCACCGCCGGGCTCGGCATGGCCGAGCTCGCGCCGCTGGCGGCGTTCCCGGTGCTCGTGTGGGGCTCGGACGAGCTGCGGCGCGCGCTGGTGCGCCGACGCGACACCGTGCGCGCTGCGGATTCCCCGCAGACGAACCCGCGCTGACCACCGATGCACCGCCTCCCGGTTGGTCCTAGCGTGAGAGTCGGGTAACGACCATGGCTGACTGGCGCTCGCATCGCGATGGGCTCCGCGTTCGCGCACACGTGCGCCAGCGCGAGTTGGCGCGGGTACTTCAGGCCGCGGAGCAGACCGTCCAGCGCACCCCGGCGGCAGCGGCGGCGTCGGAGTTCGAGCGGCTGCTCGGCGAGGCGATCGCGCGCCTCCCCGCGGCGCTCCGCGCGAAGCTCGAGTCCATGCCGCTGCTGATCAGCGCGCGCGGCGCCGAGCTCGCCGCATACGGCTACCAGCACGGCGAAGTCGTGCCGCGGCCGGACGGCGGCCACGCGCTCGTTCTCTACCGCGATACGCTCGAGCGCGACTTCGGCCACGACCCCGCGCTCCTCGCCGACCGCATCGAGCAGACGCTGCACGGCGAGCTCGAGCCGCCGGCGAAC
>DAIOGP010000183.1:0-3792 GCA_036745135.1 Solirubrobacteraceae bacterium | reverse complement strand
TCGCCGCCCGGCTTGGCCTTGCGCGCGAGCTTCAGCGCCGCCTCGTTGGCCTCCGCGCCCGAGTTGCAGAAGAACACCTTGCCGCCGAGCGAGCGCTGCGCGAGGCGCGCGGCGAGCCGCATCCCGGGCTCCGTGTAGAAGAGGTTCGACACGTGCAGCAGGCGACCCGCCTGCTCGCGGATCGCCGCCACGAGCGCCGGTGGGCAGTGGCCCAGGTTCGTGACCGCGATCCCGGAGAGGAAGTCGAGGTACTCGACCCCGTCGACGTCCCACAGCCGCGCGCCCTCGCCGCGGGCGAACGCGACGGGCAGCCGGGCGTAGGAGGGCACGACGGCGTCGCGCTCGAGCGCCTGGAGCTCGGCGAGGGTCGCGGTCATCGGGCTCGGATCTTCGTGCCGAGGCCGGCGTCGGTGAACAGCTCGAGCAGCACCGAGTGCGGCACGCGACCGTCGACGACGTGGGCCGAGGTGACGCCGCCGTCGATCGCCTCGAGGCACGCCTGCAGCTTCGGGCGCATCCCGCCGGCGACGTCGTCGAGCGCCGCCGCGACCTCCGCGACCGTCGCCTCCGAGACGAGGCTCGAGGCGTCCGCCGGATCGCGCAGCCAGCCGGCCACGTCGGTGAGGAAGACGACCTTGTACGCGCCGAGCGCCCGCGCCACGGCGCCCGCGGCCTCGTCCGCGTTGACGTTGTAGGAGTTGCCCTCGCGGTCCGCGCCGACCGACGCGATGACCGGGATGTAATCGGCCGCGATGTGGTTGAGCACGCCGACGTCGACGCGTTCGATCCGCCCGACGAAGCCGAGGTCGCGGCCCTCGGGACCGGCCTGGCGAGCGACGCGGAAGAGCAGCCCGTCGTCGCCGCACAGCCCGACGGCGGGCTGCCCATGGCGCCCGAGGCGCAGCACGATGTCCTTGTTGACCTTGCCGACGAGCACCATCTTCGCGACCTCGACGGTGTCGGCGTCGGAGACGCGCAGGCCGCCGACGAACTCCACCGGCAGGTTGAGCCGCTCCATGTAGGCCGTGATCTCGGGCCCGCCGCCGTGCACGACGATCGGGTTGAGCCCCACGTACTTGAGCAGCACGACGTCGCGGGCGAACTCCTCGCGCAGGTCCGGGTCGCTCATCGCGGCGCCGCCGTACTTGATCACGACGGTCTTCCCGTGGAACTCGCGGATGTAGGGCAGCGCCTCGAGCAGGGTTCCGACGTCGCGCATCAGCTCGTGTACTCCGCGTTGATCGACACGTAGTCGTGCGAGAGATCGGAGAAGAAGACCTCGGTCTCCGCGCCCTCGCCCGGCAGCCCGACCTCGTACTCGACCTCCGGTCCGCCCACCGCGGCGTCGAGCGCAGCGGCGTCGTGCGGGAGCGCCGCGCCGGCGGCGCAGACCGCGATCCCCTCGATCGCGATGTCGAACGGCAGCGGCGCCGTGCCGGGCAGCGCCTGCCCGACGGCGGCCGCGATCCGGCCCCAGTTCGGGTCGCCGCCGTGCAGCGCGGCCTTCACGAGCGGCGAGTTCGCCACGCCGCGCGCGGCGCGCTCGACGCCGTCCGGATCGCCGCCGCGCACGATCACGCGACCCACGTGCGCAGATCCCTCGCCGTCGCGCACGAGCGCGATCGCGAGCGCGCGCAGCAGCTGGTCGAGCGCCTCGCCGAGGCGCAGCTCGTCGTCGCTCTCCGGCGCCACGGACACGGCGCTCGCGCCGCTGGCGATCAGCACGACGGTGTCGTTCGTCGAGAGCTGACCGTCGACGCTGACGCGGTCGAACGAGCGCTTGACGGTCACCCCGAGCAGGAGCTCGGCCGTCTCCTGCGCGAGCGCCGCGTCGGTCTGCACGAAGCAGAGCATCGTCGCGAACGCCGGCGAGATCATGCCCGCCCCCTTCGCCTGGGCGCTGATCCTGATCGTCCCCCCGCTCAGCTCGACGTCGAGCGTGACCCGCTTCTCGAACGCGTCGGTGGTGCTGATCGCCGCCCACAGGTCCGCGTCACCGTCTGACCGCAGGACCTCCCCCGCGTCGCGCAGGCCCGCGATCAGGCGCTCGACCGGCAGCGGGACCCCGATCACGCCGGTCGAGGCGATCGCGACCTGCGCGGGGTCGAGCCCGAGCAGCGCCGCCGCGGCGCCCTGTGTCTTGGCGGCGTGCTCGTAGCCCTGGCGCCCGGTCGCCGCGTTCGCGTTGCCCGAGTTCGCGATCACCGCGCGCAGCGCGCCCAGCTCGCAGCGCTCCTGCGTCAGCAGCACCGGCGCCGCGAGCGCGCCGGAGCGGCTGAAGCGCGCGGCGCTGACCGCGTCGGGAGCGTCGCAGACGAGCACCCCGAGGTCGGTCCGGCCCGAGGGCTTGATGCCGCTGGCGACGCCGGCGGCGCGGAAGCCCGCGGCGAGGCCACCCTCGGGGACGGCGCGCGCGTGCGCGGGCAGCTCCACCCAGCGCGAGGCGAACAGGTCGGGCGGGGCGCTCATGCGAGCCCCGCGCGCTCGTCGAGGCCGAACATCAGGTTCAGGCACTGGACCGCCTGCGCCGCGGCGCCCTTCCACAAGTTGTCGATCGCCGCGAACGCGATCGCCTTGCCGGTGCGCGCGTCCGCGTGCACCGAGATCCGGCAGACGTTGGTGTCGCGTACGTCGCGGACGCCGGGCGGGCGCTGCGCCAGCTCGATGAACGGCTCCGACGCGTACGCGGCCGCGTAGAGCGCGCGCAGCTCGTCGTCCTCCACGGCGCGCGACGGCGTCACGTAGCAGCTGACGAGCTCACCCTGGTCGAGCGGCACGAGGTGCGGTGTGAACGTGGCGGCGACCGGCGCGCCGAGCGCGGCGAGCTCCTGATCGATCTCCGGGCTGTGGCGGTGGTGTGCCACGCCGTAGGCGTTCACGTTCTCGTCGACGGTGACGAAGTGCGTCGCCTCGGTGGCCGCCCGGCCGGCGCCCGAGACGCCCGACTTGGCGTCGACGACGACGTCGGCGATCAGACCGGCCCGCGCGAGCGGCGCGAGCGCGAGCAGCGTCGCGGTGGGGTAGCAGCCCGGCGCGGCGACGAGCGCGGCGCCGCGCACCGCGTCCCGGTAGAGCTCCGGCAGGCCGTAGACGGCCGTCCCGAACAGCTCGGGCGCCCCGTGCGGCCCGTACCAGTCCTCGTAGGTCGCGCGGTCGCGCAGGCGGAAGTCGGCCGAGAGGTCGACCACGCGCGCGCCGCGCTCGCGCAGCGCCGCGACGACCGGCGCCGAGGCGCCGTGCGGGTAGGCGACGACCGCCGCGTCGACCCCGCCGTGGCGCTCGACGTCGAGCTCTTCGAGCTCGAGCGGCACGCGGTGGCGCGGATAGAGGTCGTCGAGCCGCCGCCCGACGTCGGTGCGCGCCGTGACGGCGCCGAGCTCGAAGTCCGGGTGGCGCCACAGCAGGTGCGCGGCGAGCGCGCCCGTGAAGCCCGACGCGCCGAGGACGGCGACGCTAGGCACGCTGCTGCGCCCCGAGCTCGGCGCCGAGCGCCGCGACGATCGCGGACCGGTGCGCGTCGGCCTCCGCGTCGGTGAGCGTCCGGTCCGCGGCGCGGAACTCGAGCCGCAGCGCCAGCGACACCCGTCCGTCCCCCACCTGCTCGCCGCGGTAGACGTCGAACACGTCGGCGTGCTCGAGCTCGGCGCCGCCGGCCGTCCGCACGACGTCGAGCACCCGCGCCGCGGGAACGTCGTCGGCGAGGACGATCGCGAGGTCCTGGTGCACCGCGGGGAAGCTCGTCAGGTCGCGATAGGTCGCGGGCCCGGGCGCCGCGGCGAGCACCCGGTCGAG
>DAIOGP010000182.1:0-3815 GCA_036745135.1 Solirubrobacteraceae bacterium | reverse complement strand
GCGCACAGCGCGCGGAACTCCTGCGCGCGGTACTCGCGCACGTGCCACGGGTTGTCGGACTTCTGCGCCCCCGGGGGCGCGAGCGTCAGCAGGTTGGGCGTCGAGACGTAGACTACGCCGTCAGGCTCGACGAGCGAGCGGAAGTGCGCGAGCACCGCATCCGGCTCCTCGACGTGCTCGATCGTCTGCAGGAAGACGACGGCGTCGCAGGGCTCGGCGTACGTCTGGACGAGGTCGCGGGCGAAGCGCAGGTTCGGCCGCACGTAGCGCAGGCGGGCGTGCTCGTGCGCCTCCGGGTTGGCGTCGACCCCGACGACCGCACGCGCCGTCGCGGCGAGCACGTCCGATCCGTAGCCCTCCCCGCAGGCCATGTCGACGACCCGCAGGCCCGTCACCCGCGCCGCGATCCACTCGTACACGGCCAGATGGCGCCGGTACCAGTAGTTCTCCTCCGGCACGTCGGGCAGCGTCCGCTCGCCCGTCAGCGCCAGCGGCGGCACGCCCGAGGGCTGGTCGCGCTGGACGTAGCGGTCTTCCACGGGGCGGGAACTATAGATAGGCCGGGTGAGGGCGCGGCGGCGGCGTGGTCAACTCCACCCCGCCGGCCCCGCCTGAGCCGCGACCCTCCCGCAGCGCCAGCGTCCACTTCTGCCAACTGCCAACTGCCAACTCCGGCCCGCCAGGGCCGCCCGAACCCACACCGCCCCTATAGTCCGCCCGCATGCCCGCCCCGGCCACAGCCGACGCGATCCGCGACGTCAACGTCCGCTACCACGACGAGGCCGCGGCGAGCTACGACTCGAAGTGGGGGATCGACTTCGGCGAGGTCGGCCGCCGCCAGGTGACGATGAAGCTGCGCAAGGCGCTCGGCGGGGACCTGCCGCGGTTCCGGCGCTCGCTCGAGATCGGCGCGGGCACGGGGTACTTCACGCTGCACCTGATGCTCGCCGGCGTGCTCGAGTCGGCCGTGTGCACCGACATCTCGCCCGGCATGCTGACGGCGCTGTCCGCGAACGCGGACCGGCTCGGCCTCGAGGTCGAGACGGTCCGCACCGAGGCCGAGCGGCTGCCGTTCGCCGACGCGAGCTTCGACCTCGTGCTCGGCCACGCGGTGCTGCACCACCTGCCCGACCTCCCGGCCTCGTTCGCCGAGTTCGCGCGCGTGCTCGAGCCGCGTGGGGCGCTCGTGTTCGCCGGCGAGCCCTCGCGCGTCGGCGATCGCCTCGCCGCGGTCCCCAAGCGCGCGGCGACGCTGGCGGCGCCGATCTGGCGGCGCGCGATGGGCGCCGGCATGCGCCCCAAGGAGCGCATGTACGCCCATCCGCACGCGCACGAGCTCGAGCGCCAGGTCGACGTCCACGCCTTCGCGCCCGACGAGCTCGCTGCGCTCGCGCGCGGCGCGGGCCTCGACCAGGTCCGCGTGCGCGGCGAGGAGCTCACGGCGAACTGGTTCGGCTGGACCAACCGCGTGCTCGAGGCGACGGCCGAGCCGGACGAGATCCCCTGGCTGTGGCGCCAGTACGCATACCGCGGCTACCTCGCGCTCCAGGCGCTCGACCGCCGCGTGCTCGAGCCGCGCCTGCCGGCCGCCGTCTTCTACAACCTGCTGCTCGCCGCCAGCAAGCCGCCCCGCGCGGCGCGCTGAGCGCGCCGGGCCGGGCTCCCCCTCAGGACGACGACGCGGCGCGGTAGCGGTCGAGCGCGCGCCGACGCTCGGCGACGTGGTCGACGATCGGCTCGGGGTAGTCGTCGCCGATCACGCAGCCGGCCGTGGCCTGCTCGTCCGCGCTCATGCGCCACGGCTCGGCGAGGCGCCCGATCGGCACGGCGCGCAGCTCGGGCACCCAGCGGCGCACGTACTCGCCGTCGGCGTCGAACTTCTGCTGCTGGAGGGTCGGGTTGAAGATGCGGCGGAAGTACGGCGCCGGGTCGACGCCCGTCGAGGCGATCCACTGCCAGTTGCCGTTGTTGCTCGCCGGGTCGCCGTCGAGGAGGTAGCGCATGAAGTGCGCCTCGCCGAGGCGCCAGTCGAGGTGCAGGTCCTTGGTCAGGAACGAGCCGACCACGAGCCGCGCCCGGTTGTGCATCCAGCCGGTCGCGCGCAGCTGGCGCATCCCGGCGTCGACGAGCGGATAGCCGGTGCGACCGTCGCGCCACGCGTCGAGCAGCTCATCGTCGTCGTCCCACTCGAGCGCCCGGAAACGCGGCTGGAACTCGTGGCGGGAGTTGGCCGGGTTGAGCAGCAGCACGTGCGCGTAGAAGTCGCGCCACGCGAGCTGGCGCACGAAAGCCGCCGGGCCGGGACCCGGGAGCTCGGCTGCCCGCGCCTCGAGCTCCCGCGGCGACACGCACCCGAAGCGCAGGTAGGGCGAAAGTCCCGAGCTGCCTCCGGCGAGCCGATCGTGACGCTGGTCGTACGCGGCGATCCCGTCGCGCAGCCATGCGTCCATCGCCGCGCGACCAGCGGCTTCGCCGGGCGCCGCCCCATCTGTCAACTCGTCCTCGAGCCCGAGCTCCGCGAGCGCCGGCAGCTGCCCGACGTCGACGCCGTCGGGCAGGTCGACGCGGGTCGGCGCGTCGTGCAGCGGGCGTCGCTCGAGCCGCTCCCAGGCGCGCCAGAACGGGGTGAAGACGGTGTAGGGCTTCCCGCCCTGGGTGCGCGGCTCGCCGACGTCGGCGACGAACGTCCCCGGGCTCGGCGCGCAGCTGACGCCGAGCGCTTCCAGCGCGCGTCCGACGCGCTCGTCGCGGGCGCGGGCGAAGGGCCCGACGTCCCAGCTCCAGTACGCAGCCGTCGCGCCGACATCGCGCGCGAGCTTCGGCAGCTCGTCCTCCGGCGGACCCCGGCGCACCACGAGCGCACCGCCCCGCGCTCGCAGCTGCGCGTCGAGCTCGCGCAGGCAGCCGAGCAGGAAGGCCATGCGCGAGCCGGCGGTGAAGCGGCCGTGCACCAGCGCCGGGTCGAGCACGAACACGGGGACCACCCGCGCGTGCTCGGCGAGCGCGCGGGTCAGCGCGGGCTGATCCTGCAGCCGCAGGTCGCGCCGCAGCCAGACGATCGCGGTCGTGTCCACGGCGCTGCTACGTACCCCGCCGGAGGGCGGTTCACCGCGACCGTCGCGTCGATTCGGGCTCGGCACGCCGCCGTACACTAGGTCGGATGCCCGATCGGATCGAACGCGACTTCCCGCTCTTCCCGCTCGGTCTCGTCGCCCTGCCCTCGGAGCTCGTGCCGCTGCACATCTTCGAGGAGCGCTACAAGACGATGATCGAGGAGTGCCTCGCGCACGATCGGGAGTTCGGGATCGTCTGGCTGTCGGACGACGGCCTGCGCCCGATCGGCTGCGCGTGCGAGATCACCGAGGTGCTCGAGCGCATGGAGGACGGGCGTTTGAACGTCATCACCCGAGGGACACGGCCGTTCCGCGTCATCGAGCGCCAGGAGGACCACCCCTATCCAGCCGGGACGGTCGAGTTCCTCGAGGACCGCGAGGAGGCCGTCGACGCGGAGGCCTTCGACGATGCCCAGGGCGCCTATGCCGATCTCGTCGAGCAGGCGACGGATCGCCGCCCCGAAGCCGACGACCTGACCGACATGCACGCGTACGAGATGGCTGCGACCGTCGACTTCGGCCTCGAGGCCAAGCAGGGCCTGCTCGACCTGCGCTCGGAGAACGCGCGTCTGCGGCTCGTCACGCGGCTCTTCCGCGCGGCGATCAAGCGCTTGGACTTCGTCAACCGCGCACAAGCGCGCGCGCGATCAAACGGCAAGGTCCGGTTCTCGTGAGCAGTTGACAGTTGACAGTTGACAGTTG
>DAIOGP010000181.1:0-3816 GCA_036745135.1 Solirubrobacteraceae bacterium | reverse complement strand
GGCACGTACTCGATCCCCTGCGCCGTGCCGCTCTCGACCGTCGTCATCGCCTCGACGATGTCGCGCCACTCGAAGTGCGGCCGTCCGTCGGAATGCGCGAAGGTCAGCGCCATCGAGCAGACCTGCTCGATCATCGCCGGCGAGTAGCCGTTGGTGATGCGCGCGAGCTCGTCGCGCTTGCGCTCGGTGTCGAGCTCCGCGTCGTGGGCGACGCGCCGGATGTAGAGGTCGAAGATGTCCTGGCGGTCGTCCTTCGTCGGCGTGCGGAACCAGATGTGGCGACCCATGCGCCCGGGCCGGATGAGCGCCGGGTCGAGCGCGTCGATCGGCACGTTCGTCGCGCCGATGAAGTAGATCTGCTCGGGGCGCGGACGCGGTGGCTTGAGGCGCAGCGGCAGCTTCCCGAGCCGTTGCGGGACGAGGTAGGTCGCGTCCAGGAACGTGTTGAAGCGGTTGGTGAGGAACTTCTTGATCACCGGCGGCTCGTCGACGCCGTCCATCTGGATCAGCAGCTGGTTGAGCGCCATGCCCCCGCCGCCCATGCCGCCCATCCCGCCCGGCACGACGAACCCCTGGATCCGCTCGCCGAGGCGCTGGATCGCGGGCGGGTAGATGGGCGCACGCGATGGCGCGCGGTGGTCGAAGAGCCGATCGCGCCAGGCGCGCGACTCGAGCACGAGGTCGCCGGTCGGGTTGACCGCGCCGTTGGCGCCGAAGAAGCACCAGTCGTGGATCGAGGCGGGGAGGGCTGCGTCCGTGCCCATCCCGCCGCCGAGGCCGCCCATGCCGCCGACGCCGCCGAGCGCCGCGCGGCGCAGGCCGACGGCGTCGATCTCGTCGATGAACACGATGCACTGGCCGCCCCACTTGCGCGCGAGCCGCCGCGCCTTGGCGATCAGGAACAGGACGACGATCACGTCCATGCCGATGAACGTCTGCGCGAAGCCGGAACCGGGCATCGTGACGATCGGCGAGTTGAAGCTCGTCGCGATCGCCTTGGAGAGCATCGTCTTCCCGGTGCCGGGCTTGCCGAGGAACAGGAGGCCACGCTCGCGCTTGCCGCCGGCCTGTTCGAAGGCCTCGCCCGCCTGCCACAGCGAGATCACGCGGGTGACCTCCTCCTTGGGCTCCTTCTGCCCGCGCACGTCCTCGAGCCGCACGCCCCAGTCCGCGTCGCCCGGCTCGTAGCCCTTCATCTGCCGCAGCCCGAAGACGAGCATCGGCCCGAACAGGATCGCGAAGTTGAAGAAGAAGAACAGCGGCAGCTGGAACATCAGCAGGAACAGCTGCGGCCCCTGCGTGCGCATGATGTCCTGGAGCTGCTGCGTGTCGATGCCGAACATCAGCAGCATCAGGCGGAAGATCGCGTAGGCCGCCCCGGCTGCCAGCACGAGGTAGGTGAGCCGGCGGAACTTCGTGCGCCAGTACCACACCCGCCGCCGCGCGATCGCGTCCTCCTTGCGGATCTCCTTGCCGGCCCCGTACAGGCTCGGGCGCGGGATCAGCTTGTGGACGAGCACGTCCACGGCGCCGCGGAACGCGATCACGGCGATGAACGTGAGCAGGATCGACGGGAAGAGGCCCCAGCCGTTGACCTGGAAGAGGACGGCGAAGAACAGGGGGCTCGTCAGGATCGCGACGAACGTCGCCGCCCACGTGAGCTTGCGCCACTCGCTCGCGAGCGCGGCCTGCTCGCCGGCGTTGGGCATCACGATCCCATGCTGCTCGCCCTGGTCGGACATCGCCGTGAGGGTAGCGAGCGATCCGCGTCTGGGCGAGCGCGCGCCCGAGCGCGTGCACGCGCGTGCACGCGGGCGCGGAAGCTCGCGGTTGCGCGCCCGCCCGTGGGCGAGCAGAATCGCCGTTGTGACCGGGCCGGCCCACGCGCAACTCGAGGAGCTGGTGGTCGCAGACGGGCCGGAGGCGTGGCGCGACCTCGGCTTCGTGGTGGTCGACGACGTCTGCCGGCTCGGCACCGTGCGCATCCGGCTGGTCGGACCTGGCGCCGGGGCGGGGATCGTCGGCTGGGCGCTGCGCGATCTGGCGAGCGCCGAGCTCGACGGGCTGCCGACGACCCGCGCCGACGCAGGGCCCCCGGATGCGTCGGCCTCGGCCGCGCACCCCAACGGCGCGCTCGCGCTCGATCACGTCGTCGTCTTCACGCCCGACGTCGAGCGCACGAGCGCTGCGCTGCGCGCCGCCGGACTCGACCTGCGCCGCGTGCGCCCGCCGGACGGCGCGCGAGCCGTGCCGATGGCCTTCTTCCGCGCGGGCGACGCGGTGGTCGAGGTGGTCGAGAGCGCCGACGACGGGGACGAGCGGACCGGACCGGCGCGCTTCTGGGGTCTCGTTGCGGTCGTCGCGGACATCGACGCCTGCGCGCGGTCGCTCGGCTCGCGGCTGGGCGCGATCCGCGACGCCGTGCAGCCCGGCCAGCGGATCGCGACGGTGAGCCGCGACGCCGGGCTGAGCGTGCCGCTCGCGCTGATCACGCCGCGCCCGCCGGGCCCGCGGCCGGCGCGCTGAGCCGCGACACGCGCCGCGCTGCGGCGCGACCGGCGATACTCCCGGCCGCCATGTCCGAGCCCGTGCGCGCGAATCGCGGCACCGTCGTCATCACCGGCGCGTCGACGGGGATCGGGCGCGCCTGCGCTCTGCGGCTCGCGGCGCTCGGCTTCGACGTCTTCGCCGGCGTGCGGCGCCCGGAGGACGGCGAGGCCCTGTCGGCGGCGGGCGCCGGTCGCGTAACGCCGCTCTCGCTCGACGTGACCAGCGCCGAGGGGATCGCCGCGGCCGCCGCGCAGGTGCGGGCCGCGGTGGGCGCGAGCGGTGTGGCCGGCTTGGTGAACAACGCGGGCATCACCGTCACGGCGCCGCTCGAGTTCGTCCCGCTCGACGAGTTCCGCCGCCAGCTCGAGGTGAACCTCGTCGGTCAGCTGGCCGTCACGCAGGCCTTCCTCGAGCCGCTGCGCGCGGCCCGCGGGCGGATCGTGAACATGGGCTCGATCGGCGGGCGCGCGGCGGTTCCGTTCGTCGGCCCCTACAGCGCGTCGAAGTTCGCGCTCGAGGGTCTGACCGACGCGCTGCGCCAGGAGCTGCGGCCGTGGGGCATCGAGGTCGCGATCGTCGAGCCGGGGAGCATCGCGACGCCGATCTGGGAGAAGGGAGCCGCCTCCGCCGATGCGCTCTTCGAGCGCCTGCCGCCGCGCGCGCACGAGCTCTACGCGGCGTCGATCGCCCGCACGCGCGCCGCGGCGCTGAGGATGGCCGCGCACGGCCTGCCGCCCGAGCGGGTCGCCGCCGCGGTCGCGCACGCGCTGACCGCGACCCGCCCGAAGACCCGCTACCTGATCGGCCGCGACGCCCACGTCCAGGTCGCGCTCGGGCGCGTCTTCCCGGACCGGACGGTCGACCGCATCGTCGCCCGGCTCCTGCGGCTGTAGCGCATGGTCGTGCGCACGCGCGAGCCCGCTACTGCCGTCAGGCGCGCCAGCGCCCGACCGCAGGTGCTGTGCGCCGTCGCGCTGCTCGTCCTCGCGCTCCCGGCCGGCGCCGCGGCGGGCTCGAAGGAGCTGCCGTTCCCGCGCGGCTTCCTGTGGGGCACCGAGCAGAGCGGCTTCCAGTCGGAGATGGGCGGGCGCCCGGCGAACGTCGACGCCAGCACGGACTGGTTTCGCTGGACGCACGACGCCGCGAACGTCACCGCCGGCCGCGTGACGCGCGACCGGCCCGAGCGCGGGCCGGGTGCCTGGGCGCGCTACCGGACCGACCTCGACCTCGCGCGTCGCCGGCTGCATGCGCGCGTCTTCCGGCTCT
>DAIOGP010000180.1:0-3826 GCA_036745135.1 Solirubrobacteraceae bacterium | reverse complement strand
TCACGATCAGCGTGTCGACCGTCTCGCGCAGGCGCTCGATGCCCTCCTGCGCCTGACGGGCGCGCTGGGCGCCCTCGAACTCGAACGGCCGCGTGACGACCCCGACGGTCAGCGCGCCGATCTCGTTCTTGGCGATGTCGGCGATCACCGGGGCGGCGCCGGTGCCGGTGCCCCCGCCCTCGCCGGCCGTGACGAACACCATGTCGGCGCCCTTGAGCGCCTCCTTGATGTCGTCGCGCGACTCGGCTGCGGCCCCGTGCCCGATCTCGGGGTTCGCACCGGCGCCGAGCCCGCGCGTCAGCTCGTGCCCGATGTTCAGCTTGATGTCCGCGTCGCACATCGCGAGCGCCTGCGCATCCGTGTTCGCGGCGATGAACTCCACGCCCTTGAGTCCGGCGTCGACCATCCGGTTGACGGCATTCGTGCCGGCCCCGCCGACGCCCACGACCTTGATGACTGCGAGATAGGTCCCGCTCTCCACGATGATGCCCGACTCTCTAGTGATAGTTGACAGTTTCCGGCGCGTCGGAACATGCCGGTTTGGCGCACGTTAAGCGCATTTCGCACTCGCTGTCAACGTGGACAGCCGGCGTTGCATTCCTAAAAGCTCGACCATGGATCGAGCCTTTGTACTAATCTCTACCTAAGGTTGAGCGTTGGCGGCGGGCGCGGTCGCGGCGCCCGTCACGGGCCGCGAGCCGGTCGTCTGGGGCACCGCGGCCGCGGGGGACCCCGTGGGCGCCGGCGCCGACGCGGGCGCGGCCGGGGTCGCCGCCGGGACGGATTGTGCCGTGGCGCCGGCCGCCGTGCCGGAGCTGGTCGATGCCCCGTCCACCGCCGGCGCCTGGGCGCTCACCACGACCTGCCCGGCGTCCGCGGCGGCGGCGCTCGCCGAGGGCGCGTTCGGCAGGCCGCCGACGGCCGGACGCGCCGGCAGGCGCACGTCGACGTAGGTCGCGCCGGCCACTCTCGAATCCGCGAGCACGCGGGCCGCGGCCGCCCACTTCGCCGCGAGCTGACCGCTCGTGCCGAAGTAGAGCGTCGGCCCCGCGTCGAGCGCCACGGCGAGCCCGCGGCCGCCCTGGGTCGTCACGCGGGCGATCCGCACGCGCAGGGCGCGCGGTGCGGCCGCGACGATCGCCAGCGCGGCGCGCGCGCGGCGGTCCGTGAGCCGCACGCCGCTCGGAGCGCTGCGCAACGGGATCGTCGCGAGGGTGCTCGGCGCGGGCAGCGTCGCCAGCACGGTGCCGTCGCGGGCGATGGCGATCCGCCGATCGGCGACCGCCAGCGCCGCGATCGGGTGATGCTCGATGACGGTGACGCGCACCCGGTGCGGGAACGACGCGGAGACCCGCACGTCGGCGACGATCGGGAAGCGCCGCACGGCGAACCGCAGCTCGGCCGGGCGCAGGTGCAGCGTCGTCATGTCGCGCGCCGCGGACTCGAGCGCGAGCCGGATCCGCGGGGCGTCGACCGTCGTGAGGCCGCTCACCGACACGTGCCGCACGGCGACCAGCGACGAGTCGCGCAGCCACAGCCAGCCGGCGGCCAGCAGCAGCGCGGCCGCCGCGATCGCGCCGACGGTCCGCCGCGGCACGCGCGGCAGCGCGGGCAGGCGCCGCAGGGTCGTCCCCAGCGCGAGCCGGGCGGCGGTCACGCGAGCTCCCAGTCGGGCGGGAACGCGACCGGCCCGAGCGTCTGGACCTCGGGCTCGAGCACGACGCCGAAGCGCTCGTACACGCGGCGGCGACCGGCCGCCATCAGCGCGAGCACGTCGGCCGTCGTCGCCGCGTCGGCGTTCTCGACGAAGTTCGCGTGCTTCTCGGAGAAGCGCGCGCCGCCGACCTGCAGGCCGCGGCACCCCGCCGCGTCGAGCAGCTGGCCCGCGCTGCGGCCCTCGGCGCGCGGGTCGTCGGGGTTCTTGAAGGTCGAGCCGAAGGTCTTGATGCCGGATGGCTGCGCGGCCCGGCGCCGCGCGCGCATCTCGACCAGGGTCGCCTTGACGTCGTCGCTCGGCGCCGGCGCGAGCGCGAACGAGGCGCGCGCGACGATCTCGCGGCGCGCGAGGTTGGAGCGCCGGTAGGCGAAGCCCAGCTGCTCCGGCGCGCGGCGCTCGACGCCGTCGGGCGTCACGACGTCGACCCACTCGAGCACGCGCCCCAGCTCGCCGCCGTAGGCGTTCGCGTTCATCTTCACGGCCCCGCCGACCGTGCCCGGGATGTTCACGCCGAACTCGAGCCCGCTGAGGCCGGCCTCCGCCGCCCGCGCGGCGGCCGAGGGCAGGCGCGCGCCACCGCCGCACACGAGGCGCGTTCCGTGCCGCTCGATCTGCGCCAGCTCGCCGTCCAACTTGATCACCAGGCCGCGGACGCCAGCGTCCGCCACCAGGAGGTTCGACCCCGAGCCCACGACCCCTACCTCGAGACCCTTGGATTCCGCCCATGCGAGCAGCTCGTGCAGCTCCGCCTCGGAGGACGCGCGCGCGAAGTACTCGGCTGCCCCGCCCGTCCGCACCGTCGTCAGGCGCGCGAGCGAATGGTCCGGCCGCACCGCGTCCGGACGCCTCACGACCCCGCCCCGTTCACGAGCTCCCGGCCGAGCCGGTCGACGTCGCCGGCGCCGAGCGTCAGCACGAGGTCGCCGGCGCGCAGCTCGCCGGCGAGCGCCCCGCGCGCCGCGGCGATCGTCGGCAGCCACCACACGGGGCGCCCACGGGCCGCGTCCGCGGCGGCCTGCGCGATCAGCCGGCCGCTCACGCCGGGGAAGTCCTGCGCCCGCTCGCGCGCGGGGTAGACGTCGAGCACGCAGACGACGTCGGCCAGCGCCAGCGCCGCGCCGAACGCGCGCGCGAGCTGCGCCGTGCGCGAGTAGAGGTGCGGCTGGAAGATCGCGACGAGCCGCCGCGGGGCGAAGCTGCGCGCGGCGGCGAGCGTCGCCCCGACCTCGGTCGGGTGGTGGGCGTAGTCGTCGTACACGACCGCGCCGGAGGGCGTCTCGCCCAGGCGCTCGAAACGGCGGCGAACTCCGGGGAAGTCGGCCAGCGCCGCGGCCGCGCGCGCCGGGTCGGCGCCGGCGAGGCGGCAGGCGGTGAGCGCGCCGACGGCGTTGCGGGCGTTGTGGAGCCCGGGGACGATCAGCGCGACGTCGATGCCCTCCCAGCTGAAGCTCGAGCCACCCGGCCCGAGCTCAACGGCTGCTGGTGAGGCGTCGTAGGGCGTGACCGGGCCGTCGCGCAGCGCGAGCAGCTCGGGGCGATCCCAGATCGCCGCCTGGGGCGCCAGCGCGAGGAACGCCCGCATCGCCGCGTCCAGCTCGAGCCGCGAGCCGTAGGTGGCGTGGTGGTCGAGCTCGACGTTCGTGAGCACCGCGATCTCCGGCTGCAGCGCCAGGAACGAGCGATCCGACTCGTCGGCTTCGACGACCAGCCACTCCCCCGGCCCCCAGGCGGCGTTCTCGCCGGTCGCGCGCAGCTCGCCGCCGACGAGGTAGCACGGATCGAGCCCGGCGCCGCGGAGCGCGTGGACGACCATCGCGCTCGTCGTCGTCTTGCCGTGCGTGCCGGCGACCGCGATCGTCCGGCGCAGGCCGCTCAGCTCCCCGAGCAGCTCCGCGCGCGGACGCTCGCGCAGCCCGCGCGCGCGGGCGGCCACGCGCTCGGGGTTGTCCTCCGGAACGGCGGTCGAGTAGATGACCTCGGCGCCGTCCGGCACGTTCGCCGCGGCGTGCCCGATGCTGGGCTCGATCCCGTGCGCGCGCAGCCGCGCGGTCGCGCCCGACTCGGCCGCGTCGGACCCGCTCACCTCCGCCCCCAGCGCCAACGCGGCGA
>DAIOGP010000179.1:0-3871 GCA_036745135.1 Solirubrobacteraceae bacterium | reverse complement strand
CGCCGAAGCGCTCGCGCAGCAGCGCGCGCAGGTGCGTCTCGAGCGCCCAGGCGCGCAGGTAGCTGGCCACGTAGAAGCCCGGGTCGACGTCGTCGAGCCAGGTCGCCCGCGGCCATGCGATCCCGACTGCGTCGCCGAGCCGCGCGGCGTAGCGCGCCGGCAGCTCGGCGAGTTGGCGCTCGCCGCCGTGCAGCTCGAGCTCGTAGGCGAGTTTGGCCCCGTACCGGCGGACGAGCAGGAGCCGCTGCGCCTGGGCGCGGCGGGCCAGCGCGCCGTCGTCCTCGACGTCGAGGTGGCGGCGCAGCCATTCCGGGTCCTCGAGCAGGTGGTCGAAGAGGAACGCGAACGCCTCGGTGATCGAGTTGTCGCCCAGCTGGCGGAACTCCCACGGCAGCTCGGGGTCGACCCACGCGTAGTGCTCCGCGTGGCCGCCCTCGTGGAACAGCGCGACGTAGTCGTCGCGGCCGCCGATCGGCGGCACGACGAGGTAGATCTCCTGCGGCACGCGCGCCGGCGAGCAGAACGCGCGCGGCGACTTGCCGGGGCGGCGCTCGAGGTCGAGCACGATGTTCGCCTGGGCGCCGAGCTCGATGCCGAGCCCGGCGAGCGTCGCCGTGAAGCTCTCCACCAGCCGCTCGGCGGGGAAGCGCGCGTCGGCGTCCCGGTCGCGGAAGAAGACCGGCAGGTCCGCGCGCGCGAGCTCGTCCCAGCCGACGCCCACGCCGGCGCGCAGCTCGGGCTCGAGCCGCTCGCGGTACGTGGGGTCGGTTGCGGCCGCGAACGCCGCGGTCTGGCGCTCGAGCGCCACCAGGTCGATGCCGCTCAGCTCGCCGCACATCGCGCGGTAGCTGGCCCAGCCGAGCTCGCGCGCGAGCGCGTGGGTCCGCTCGTGCGCCTCGAGCCGCAGCGGCGTGAGCCGCGCCGCGAGCGCCTCGAGCCGCGCCGCCTCGAGCGCGGCGCGCCGGGCCCGGTCGGGCTCGTTGGCCTGCACGATCGACGACTCGCGGTAGCCGATGCGCTCGCCGTCGACCGCGAGCGTCAGCTCCGCCTCGCGGCGGGCGAGCTCGGCGTCGAGCTCCTTCGTCGCCTGACCGAGGAAGCCCTCGACGGCGAAGCTCGTCAGCGCCCGCAGCCCACGCGCGCCGTCGCCGTCGTCCGCGCCGGCGGCGAGCGCGCGCAGCTCGTCGACCGCGGCCCGCGTGAACAGCGCCCCGTGGCGCTCGTAGATCGGCTCGATCGCGAGCTCGTCCGCCAGGCCCGCGAAGTGCCGGTAGAGCTCGACGCCGAGCTCGGCGCTGAACGCCGCGGCGGCGGCACGATAGGCGGCGAGGTCCATCGGCATGCCATCCTAGGGCGCGCCCATGTCCGCCCCAGTCCGCACCCGTCCGGCGCGCGGCGCCGAGCTCGAGCTCACGATCGACTCGCTCGCCTACGGCGGCGCCGGGGTCGCGCGGCTCGACGGCTACGTCGTCTTCGTCCGCGATGCGCTTCCGGGCGATCGCGTGGTCGCCCGCGTGACGAAGTCGGCGCGCAGCTTCGCTGAGGCCCGCGCGATCGAGATCGTCGAGCCGAGCCCAGACCGCGTGCCGGCGCGCGCCGACCATCCGGGCGCGCCGTGGCAGGCGCTCCCCTACGAGCGCCAGCTCGAGGTCAAGCAGGAGCAGGTCGACGACGCGCTGCGGCGCATCGGCAGGCTCGCGGACTACGAGCTCGAGCCGATCGTCCCCGCCGTCGAGCAGTGGCGCTACCGCAACAAGCTCGAGTACTCGTTCGGCACCGGCGCGGGCGGCGAGCTGGTGTGCGGCTTTCACGCGCCCGGCAGCTGGGAGCGGATCGAGCCGCTCGAGGACTGCCTGCTCGCCTCCGAGCGTGGGAATCGCGCCCGGCGCGAGGTGCTCGACTGGTGTCGCTCGCAGGGACTCGTCGCCTGTGACCGCCGCGACGGCTCCGGGCTGCTGCGCAACCTCGTCGTCCGCGAGGGTCGGCGCACGGGGCAGCTCCAGGTGCGCCTCGTCACGGGCCCGGGCGAGCTCGACGAGCTGTCGCTCGCGCAGGCGGTGGAGTGCGACGGCCTCTTCTGGACGCGCACCGACGCGCTCGGCGAGACGACGGCCCGCGGCCAGACGACGCTGATCACGGGCGCCGAGCGCCTCGAGGAGGAGCTCTGCGGCCTGCGCTTCCAGATCTCCCCGGATGCCTTCTTCCAGACGAACACCGAGATGGCCGAGCGGCTCTACGGGATCGCGGCCGACTACGCCGATCTGCGCGGGCACGACCGCGTCTTCGACCTCTACTCGGGAATCGGCACGATCGGGCTCGTGCTCGCCCTGCGCGCCGCCGAGGTCTGGGGCCTCGAGATCGTCGAGCGCGCGGTCGCGGACGCGATCGCGAACGCCCGCCTGAACGAGATCGACAACGCGCGCTTCTTCGCCGGCGATGCGCGGCTGGCGCTGCGCGAGCTCGTCGAGCGCGCGGGGCGGCCCGACGTGTGCGTGATCGACCCGCCCCGGGCCGGTCTCTCGCAGAAGGTCGTGCGGCGCGTGATCGAGGCGGCGCCGCGCCGGATCGTCTACGTGTCGTGCAACCCGACGACGCTCGCGCCGAATGCCGCGCAGCTCGTCGAGGCGGGCTGGACGCTCCGGCGCGTGCGGCCCGTCGACATGTTCCCCCACACGCCGCACATCGAGTGCGTCGCCGTGCTCGAGCGCGCCGGCTGATGCGCGCCGCCACGATCCGCGACGGCGCGGTGCGCGTCGAGGAGCACCCCGACCCCCGGCCGGGCGCCGGCGAGCTGCTCGTGCTCGTGCACGCCGCCGGGCTCAACGGGGCGGACCTGCTCCAGCGCCGCGGCGCCTACCCGGCGCCGCCGGGCGCGCCGCGGGACATCCCCGGCCTCGAGCTCGCCGGCGAGGTGGTCGCCCGCGGTCCCGGCGCCGAGCGTTTCACAGAGGGCGATCGCGTGATGGCCGTCGTCGCCGGGGGCGGTCAGGCCGAGCTCGCGGTCGTGCACGAGCGCGCGGCGGTGCCGGTGCCGGCGGCGCTCGACTGGATCGCGGCGGGCGGCGTGCCCGAGACCTTTACGACCGCGCACGACGCGCTCTTCAGCCAGGCCGACCTCGGCATGGGCGAGCGGCTGCTCGTGCACGGCGCGGCCGGCGGCGTCGGCACGGCGGCGGTGCAGCTCGGTCGCGCGGCCGGCGCGCGGGTCACCGCCACGGTGCGCAACGCGGATCTGCGCGCGGGCGTCGCGGCGCTCGGCGCCGAGGTCATCGATCCCGAGGGCTTCGCGGAGCACGGCCCGTTCGACGTCGTCCTCGAGCTCGTCGGCGCGCCGAACGTCGCCGACGACCTCGCGGCGCTCGCGCTCGGGGGCCGCATCGCCGTGATCGGCGTCGGCGCCGGCGCGACGGCGGAGCTCAACCTGCTCGCGCTGATGGGCAAGCGCGCGCGCATCCACGGCTCGACGCTGCGCGCCCGCCCGCTCGAGGAGAAGGCCGTCGCCGCGCGCGCCGTCGAGCGCCACGTCCTGCCCCTCTTCGAGACAGGCGCGCTGCAGGTGCCGGTCGCGGCCACCTACCCGCTCGCCGACGTCCACGACGCCTACGAGCGCTTCGCCGCCGGCGGAAAGCTCGGGAAGGTCGTGTTGACGTTCACGTAGCGGCCGGCGGGGCTGGTGGTTTGGAGTTGACAGTTGACAGTTGACAGAGACGACGACCCCCGTGGTCGGTGAGGCCGGCCGGACGCGTTTGACAGTTGACAGTTGACAGCTACGGCGATCCCCGTGGTGGGTGAGGCCGGCGGATGGGTGGGCGGCTCGGAGTTGGCGGTCAGCAGCTGCAGCTCTTGCGCCGACCAGCCGGACGGGCGGCGT
>DAIOGP010000178.1:0-3909 GCA_036745135.1 Solirubrobacteraceae bacterium | reverse complement strand
TCGGCGACGTCGGCGAGAGCCTCGAGGAGGAGCTCGACCGCCTGCCCTCCACGCTCGCTGCCGGCGCCGCGCCGCCGTTCCTCGGCTGGCCGTGCGTCGAGGGCTCGATCTCCTTCGGTGCCTGCTCGGTGACGCAGCCCGCGGTCTCGCCGTACTTCACCCGCTCGCACACCGGCGGGCCATGCACGTCGATCATCGGCGGCCATGTGCTGCGCGACCCGTCGCTCGGTGGGGACTTCGACGGGCGCTATCTGTTCAGCTACTTCTGCGCCGGGGCGAGCAGCATCGACAGCGGGCGCATCTACACGGCCGCGCTCGACGCTCCCGCCGCCACGGCGCGGGACGAGGGGCTGGTCGCCAAGATCGCAGGCGCGGCGACCGGCTTCGGGCTCGGGAGCTTCGGTCTCGACGGCTGCGGCCACCCCTACGCGATGAACGTCACGGCCGGCGGCCTGTGGCGGATCGAAGGGGACACGCCCGGCGCCTGCGGCGAGTTCATCGCTCCGCAGACGACGCTGGGCCCGGAAGCGCCAAGCGGCGTCGTGAAGTCGAGCGACGCCGTCTTCCCGTATGTCTCGACCGTGCGCGGCTCGACGTTCTCGTGCACGCTCGACGGCGCGCCGACAGGCTGCGGCGCGCTGACGGCCCGCGGCGCCGGCGGCTCGGCGAGCGTCTCCGGCCTCGCCGACGGCCCGCACACGTTCACCGTCGCCGCGACGGACGAGGCGGGCAACGCCGGTCCAGCCGCGGCTCGCACCTGGACGGTCGACGCCGCCCCGCCACAGACCACCATTACCGACGGGCCACCCGCACGGACACGCCTGCGCACGCTCACCTACACGTTCAGCTCGAACGAGGCCGGCTCGACGTTCACGTGCTCGCTCGACCACGCACCGTCGACAGCGTGCAGCTCGCCGATGACCTACAGCGATGTGCCGGACGGCACGCACACGCTCCTGGTGACGGCCACCGATCGCGGCGGCGCGGTCGATCCCACGCCGGCCGAGCGAATCGTCGTCGTCGACAGCGCTGCGCCGGACACGTTCGTCTCCTCACGCCCCCAGGCGCGCACGAATGCGACGCGCGCCACGTTCGCGTTCGGCGCGACGGAGAGCGGGAGCACGACGTGCTCCCTGGACGGAACGACGGTCGCGCCGTGCTCGACTCCGCTCACCTTCACCGGCCTGCGGCCCGGCCGCCACACGTTCGGCGTGTTCGCGACGGACCTCGCGGGCAACGTTGACGAGAGTCCGGCGAGCGTCGAATGGACGGTCGAGCCGCTCGCGCTGCCGGCGCTGCGCGTCCGTGCCCGCGCCGACGGGAGGGCGGTGCTCGCGCTCGGACCGCTGGCGCAGGACGCGCGGGGTACTGCGATCCTGCGTCGCGGCGCGCGGCGCCTCAGCGCGATCAGCGGGTTCCGCGCCACAGGCGGCCGGCCGCTGACGGTCGAGCTGCGGCTCACCCGTCTGGCGCGGCGCATGGTCGCGCGGCACCGGCGCCTGGTCGTGCGCGTGACGATCACGTTCGACGTGGGCGCGAGCCTGACCAAGACGCTCGTGGTGCTCGCGCCGCGTGCGCGGCGCGACAGCGCCCCCACCTAGCGCGCGCGGTCGCTGCGGACTAGGCGGCCGACGCCGGCAGCGACGGCGCGCTCGCCGCCGGCGCCGTCCCGCGCGCCCGCCAGATCGCCACCGTCAGCACCCCGAGCCCGAACGCGGTCGCGGCGAACCAGGTCAGCCAGTTGAGCCACGGGACCAGCGCGACGACGCGCAGGATGCCCCAGCCGACCAGGAACGCCCGCATGCGACCCTGCGGCGGGCGCACGGCGCCGCGGCCGAGCAGCCACGCGCTCGTCGTGTAGCCGAGCGCCGAGAGCGGCAGCAGCGCGAGCAGCACGGCCAGCCCGAGCGGGATGCCCACGAGCGTGATGACGAGCACGATCGCGACCACGGGCAGGCCGAAGAACAGGCCAAGCCCCCAGCCGATCGCCGGGCCGGCGCGCTCGCGCGCCGTCTGCCACGCCGCGTCCATCGCGCGCGGTGCGAGCCACACCAGCAGCAGGCCGAACAGGAGTGAGGACACGGTGAACGCCAGCCACAGCGCGAGCCAGGAGACGACACCCCCCCAGCCTCGCGTCCAGTCGTCCCACTTCTCGCTGCGGACCTTGCCGCCGACCGAGGCGCCCGGGGCGATCACCGGGCGCTTGTCGCCGTAGCGGACGTCGCCGTCCACACGCGCGCCCGACGCGAGCGTGATCCGGCCGGCGGCCGCGTTCACGGAGCCCTCGACGACGCCGCTCGGCGCGATCAGCACCGCCCCGCTGAGCGCGACGACCTCGCCCGTCACGCGCCCGGCGACGCGCACCGGCCCGTCGACGACCACGACGTCGCCGACCGTCTCGCCCGGACGGACGACGACCGAGCCCGAGATCACGATCTGGTCGCGCGTCGCGTGCGCAGCGGCGGGCACCAGGGCCGCGACCAGCAGCGCGGCCAGGAGCGCGGCGAGGATCTGTCGCGTGCCGCGCACCATCAGCCCCGCGCGCCGCGCGCGGCCTCCAGCAGCACCCGGTGCTCGGCGGCGGCGATCAGCCGCCGCGTGCGGTCGACCGTGTCCATGTTCACGGAGATCGCGTCGATCCCGGCGAGCACGAGCAGCTCCGCGTACTCGGGATGCACCGAGGGCGCCTGGCCGCAGATCGAGCTCTGCAGCCCGAGCGAGCGCGCCTTGGCGAGCAGCTGCTGGATGTAGGTCGTCACCGCCGGATCGCGCTCGTCGAACGTGCCGGCGAGGACCTCCGAGTCGCGGTCCGCGCCCAGCACCAGCTGCGTCAGGTCGTTGGAGCCGATCGAGATCCCGGCGACGCCGAGCTCGGCGTAGCGCTCGAGGTTGAACAGCACCGACGGCACCTCGGCCATCACCCACAGCTCGAAGTTCGGCCGCTCGAGCAACCCGGCCTCCGCGATCAGGTCGCGGCAGCGGGCGAGCTCGCCCGGCGTGCGCACGAACGGGAGCATCACGTGGAAGTTCTCGTGCCCCGCGTCCCACACGCGCCGGATCGCGTCGAGCTCGAGCCGGAAGACCTCCGGCTCGCGCGTGTAGCGCAGCGCGCCCCGGTAGCCGATCATCGGGTTGGCCTCCTCGGGCTCGAAGCGGTCGCCGCCCTCCAGCCCGCGGAACTCGTTCGTGCGGAAGTCGATCGTGCGGTAGGTGATCGGGCGCGGCGCGAAGGCCGACGCGAACGCGGTCAGCCCCTCGGCCATCCGCTCGACGAACTCCTCGCCGCGGCCCTGCTCGAGCAGCAGCCGCGGGTGGACGCCGTTGAGCGCCTCGAGCACCATCAGCTCGGCCCGCAGCAGGCCGACGCCGTCGACCGCCAGCGCGCTCGCGCGGTCGAGCTGCGAGGGCTCGGAGAGGTTGACGAGCAGCTTCGTGCCGGTCACGGGCGCTGCCTCGGCGAGCATGCCGACGCCGGCCCCCGGCGCGGGCCCGACGGTCGCGGGCGCCTCGGCGCCCTCGCGCACGACGCCGTGCGTGGCGTCGACCGTGACGATCTCGCCGTCGCGCAGCTTCTTTGTCGCGTCCGAGGTCCCGACCACCGCGGGGATGCCGAGCTCGCGCGAGACGATCGCCGCGTGGCACGTCATGCCGCCGGAGTCCGTGACGATCGCGGCGGCGCGGCGCATCAGCGGCACCCAGTCGGGCGCCGTCATCCGCGTGACGAGGATGTCGCCCTCCGCGAGCCTGTCGGCGTGCGCGAGGTCGGTGATCAGCCGCACCGTGCCGCTCGCGGCGCCCGGCGCGGCGCCGAGGCCGCGCACGAGCGTCGGCCCGTTCGCGGCGGCGCCCGCCGCCGCGGCGACCGGCTGCCCGCCCGACGCGGTCACCGGGCGCGACTGGAGCATGAAC
>DAIOGP010000177.1:0-3925 GCA_036745135.1 Solirubrobacteraceae bacterium | reverse complement strand
CGAGTACGACGGCGGGGCCTTCGCCGGCTGGGCACGCCGGCCCGGGCTGCGGACGGTGCAGGCCGAGCTCGAGCGAGCCCTCGGCGTGCTGGCGCGTCGGCGGATCGAGGTCGCAGTCGCCGGGCGCACCGATCGCGGCGTGCACGCCTGGGGCCAGGTCGCGAGCCATGCGGGGCCGCCGCTCCCGGCGCGGGCGCTCAACGCGCTGCTGCCCGCCGACGTGGTCGTCCGGGCGAGCGAGCCCGTGCCGGAGGGCTTCGACGCGCGGCGCGACGCGGCGAGCCGCCGCTACTGCTACCGGATCCACACGCGCACGCAGCCGAGCCCGTTCGAGCGCGGCCGCTCGCTGTGGTGGCCCTACCCGATCGAACGCGAGGCGCTCGGGCCGTGCGTCGCGGCGCTGCTCGGGACGCACGACTTCACCGCGTTCACGCCGCGGGAGACGTATCACCGGCGCTTCGAGCGCGACGTGCGCCACGCCTCCTTCGTCGAGCACGGCGACGTGCTCGAGTTCTGGATCGAGGCCGACACGTTCCTGCGGCACATGAATCGCGTGCTCGTGGGGACGATCCTCGAGGTGGCCGGCGGTCGTCGTTCATTCGAGAGCTTCGTGCGGCTGCTCGAGGGGCGCCCGCGCGCCGAGGCCGGGCCGACGGCGCCGCCGCACGGCCTCTTCCTCGCGGCCGTGCGCTACCCCGGCGATCCGGACGAGGGCGAGGGCGGGACCGCCGCCGGCCCCGTCTACCATCCGAGAGGTCGATGAAGGTCCTGCTCACGAACGACGACGGCATCGGCGCCCAGGGCCTGGCGGCGCTGCGGCGCGCGCTGCTCCGGGTGCCCGGCGTCGAGCTCGCGGTGATCGCTCCGGACTCGAATCGCTCGGCCTCGGGGCGGTCGATCACGACGCGGCGCCCGCTGTCCATCGAGCGCATCGAGTTCGAGGACGGCACCGCCGGCTACGCGACGGATGGGACGCCGGTCGACTGTGTGCGCTTCGCCCAGCTCGGCCTGATCGAGGGGTTCGAGGTCGAGCTCGTCGTCTCCGGCATCAACCACGGGTTCAACCTCGGCGACGACATCACGTACTCGGGAACCGTCGCCGCGGCGCTCGAGGGGCTCGTGCTCGGCCTGCCGAGCATCGCCGTCTCGCAGCAGTCCGACGCGCGCGAACTGGGCTATCGCAGCGACGGCCGCTACGACTTCACGGTCGCCGCCGCCTTCGTCGCGCGGCTCGTCGAGGAGCTCGAGCGCGTGCCGCTGCCGGCCGGGACGCTGCTCAACGTCAACGTCCCCGCGGGTGAGCCCACCGGCGTGGAGGTCACGCGTCTGGGCAAGCGCATCTACCACGACGTGCTCACGCTCGAGGACGAGCGCTCCGGGCGGCGCCGGTACACGATCTACGGCGACAGCCCGAGCCACAACGACGAGCCGGGGACCGATCTCGCGGCCGTGGCGGCCGGCAGGATCGCCGTCACGCCGGTGCACTTCGACCTGACGGACCGGAGCGGCATCGAGGCGCTCGGGCGGTTCGACCTGGACGAGCTGCTCGCGCCGGCCGTACGCGATTCGCGGTGAGCGGCCCGCGCGGATCCGCGGCGAGCGGGCCGCGCGCGCGTGGCGACGGTGACGCGGGCACGCGGGCAGCCGAGCTGCGCCGGCTGATCGAGCACCACAACCGCGCCTACTACGCGCTCGACGCGCCGGAAGTCGGCGATGACGTCTACGACGCGCTGATGGACGAGCTGCGGGCGCTCGAGGCCGCGAACCCGGAGCTGCTCACGCCGGACTCGCCCACCCAGCGCGTCGGCGCGAAGCCGCTCGCGAAGTTCGCGCAGGCGCGGCACCTGCAGCCGATGCTCTCGCTGGCCAACGCCCGCGGGGAGGACGAGCTGCGCGCGTGGGTGGAGCGCATGCGGGCGCACCTCGCTCGCGAGGGCATCGCCGAGCCGCGCTTCACGTACGTCGCCGAGCCGAAGATCGACGGCCTCGCGATCTCGCTCGTCTATCGCGACGGCGTGCTCGAGCGCGGCGCGACGCGCGGCGACGGCGAGGTCGGCGAGGACGTGACCCAGAACCTGCGCACGATTCGCGCGATCCCGCTGGTGATCGAAGATGCTCCGGCGCTGATCGAGGTGCGCGGCGAGGCGTACCTGCCGCGCCAGGCGTTCACCGAGCTCAACGAGCGCCGGGCGCAGGCGGGCGAGCCGACCTTCATGAACCCGCGCAACTCGGCCGCCGGGTCGATCCGCCAGCTCGATCCCAGGTTGGCCGCCGCGCGTCCGCTCACGATGTGGTGCTACGGGATCGGCGCGACCGAGGGCATCGCGTTCACGAGTCACTGGGAGGGGCTCGAGTGGCTGCGCGCGCGCGGCTTCCGCGTCAATCCGGAGGTCGTCCGCTTCGACGACATCGAAGCCGTGATCGCACGCTGCCACGCGTGGGAGGAGCGCCGCGGCGCCCTCGACTACGAGATCGACGGCGTCGTCGTGAAGGTCGACGACCTCGAGCTGCAGCGGCGCCTCGGCGTGGTCGGACGCGAGCCGCGGGCCGCGATCGCGTGGAAGTTCGCACCGACGACCGCCGTGACGACGCTGCGGCGCGTCGCCTGGAACGTGGGGCGCACGGGGCATCTCGTCCCGTTCGCCGAGCTCGAGCCGGTCGTCGTCGGCGGCGTGACGGTGAAGCTCGCGACGCTGCACAACGAGGAGGACCTGGCGCGCAAGGACGTGCGCGAGGGCGACGAGGTGATCGTGCTGCGCGCCGGCGACGTGATCCCGCAGGTCGTCTCGCCCGCGCCGAAGGCGGCCCGGCGCAAGGGTCGCGGCCCGGCGCCGCGCCCGCCGGAGCACTGCCCCGCCTGCGGCACGGCGACCGTCAAGCCGGCCGGCGGCGTGTGGACGATCTGCCCCAACCGCGGTGGCTGCCCCGGGCAGCAGTGGCAGGCGCTGCGGCACTTCGTCTCGCGCGGGGCGATGGACATCGAGGGGCTCGGCGACGAGCGCGTGACGCTGCTGCTCGAGCGGGGCCTGGTCCGCGACGCGGGCGGGCTCTACGCGCTGACCGTCGAGCAGCTCGCCGAGCTCGAGGGGTTCGGCGAGCTCTCGGCGGGCAACCTCGTCGAGGCGATCGCCGCCTCGCGCGAGCGGCCGTTCGCGCGCGTGCTCTTCGGCCTCGGCATCCACGGGGTGGGCGAGGTCAACGCACGCAACCTCGCCCAGCGGTTCCGCTCGATCGACGCGCTCGCGGCAGCGACGCCGGAGGAGATCGCCGGGACGCCCGGCATCGGCCCCGTGCTCGCGAAGCAGATCGCCGAGGCGCTGCGCGACGAGGACACCGTCGACCTGATCGCGCGTCTGCGAACGGCGGGCCTGCGGTTCGAGGAGGAGGGCCC
Organism: Solirubrobacteraceae bacterium; assembly: GCA_036745135.1. Classification (GTDB taxonomy): domain Bacteria; phylum Actinomycetota; class Thermoleophilia; order Solirubrobacterales; family Solirubrobacteraceae; genus DAIOGP01. The sequence goes on along the minus strand of DAIOGP010000177.1, from coordinate 534 downwards.
GCCGCCGGGAGAGGGCCCGCTGGCAGAGCGGTCGTTCGTGCTCACGGGGACGCTGCCGCACCTCACGCGCGAGGAGGCGACCGCGCGGATCCTCGCGGCGGGCGGACGCGTGACGTCCTCGGTCTCGAAGAAGACCGACTACGTCGTCGCCGGCGAGGCGGCCGGCTCGAAGCTCGAGAAGGCCGAGCGGCTCGGGACGGCGGTCATCGACGAGGACGCGTTGCTCGCGCTGCTCGACGGCGACCGCTCCGGCTGAAGCCGCGCGGACCCACGCCGGGCGCCGCCCCTAGGAGACCGGCGTGGCGCCACCGGTCGGGACCGGGCTCGGGAGCGCCGGCGGCGCGGAGAGCACGGGCGGCGTGCCGTCGGTCGAGTCGTAGCGGGCCAGCGCGACCGCCATCCGGTCCTGCAGGCGCCGCGCCGCCGGGACGCTGACGGCGTTCATCAGGAACGCGTACGCGAGCGTGTGGCCGTCGCGCGCGGTGCAGTAGCCGGCGAGGTTCGACACGCCGATGAGCGTCCCCGTCTTGCCTC
>DAIOGP010000176.1:0-3926 GCA_036745135.1 Solirubrobacteraceae bacterium | reverse complement strand
CCTGCCCGGCGACCGCGAGACCGTGCGCGACCGTTCGACGACGGTCGCCATGCACCTCGTCCGGCGGCTGCTGCTGGCCGAGCACGACGCGCCCGCGTGAGCGACGCGGCCGACGTCGCGGTCAAGGCCCGGCTGTTCGTCGCGCTCGAGCTGCCCGACGGGGTGGCCGCCGCGCTCGCCGCCTGGACGCCGCGTGACCCCGGGCTGCGCCCGCTGGCGCAACGCGCGCTGCACGTGACGCTGTGCTTCATCGGCTGGCGGCCGGAGCCGGAGATCGCCGCGCTGGTCGCGCTGCTGCCCGCGTGCGCCGCTCCGGTGCCGGAGCTCGCGCTCGCGGGGCCCGTCTGGCTGCCGCCGCGCGCCCCGCGCGTGCTGGCGATCGACATCGCCGATCCCGACGGCCGGCTCGCGAGGCTGCAGGCGTACGTGTCCGCCGCGCTCGCGGAGGGCGCGGGCTACGAGCCCGAGCAGCGCCCGTTTCGCGCGCACGTGACCGTCGCGCGCGTGCGGCGCGGGAGCCGACCGGCCCCGAGCCTGCCGCCGCTGCCCGGGTTGGCGCCGTTCCCGGGCGCGGCGCTGACGCTCTTCCGCTCGCGGCTCGCCCGCGCGGGGGCCGACTACGAGCCGCTCGTCCGGATCGCGCTCGCGGCGGAGCCGCGATCCAGCCGCAGCTGACCGGCGTAGGGCCCGGCGCCGGTCAGGCACGCCGCTCCGCAGCGCGCGGCGAGCTCGAGCGCCGCCGCGACGGGCTCGTCCGCGCCGAGCCCGTACGTGAGGCCCGCCGCGAAGCTGTCCCCGCAGCCGTACGCGTCGACGATCGGGCCCGGGAGCGGGGCCGCCTGCCAGCGGCCCCGGGCACCGTCCGCGGCCGCGTAGGCGCCGCCGGCCGCGCCCTCGGTGGCGACGACGAGGTCGGGCGCCGGATCGATCGAGCCCGGCGCGTAGCGCTCGCCCGCGTCGTGCGCGCTGCTGACGAGCGCGTCGAGCCGCACGCCGGCGGCCGCGAGCGTCTCCGCCCCGCGCGTGGTCGACACGAGCTGGCGCGCGGCCCGTGCGTGGCGCAGCGCCCCCACGTCGCCGGCGGTGAAGTAGACGGCGTCGGCGTCGGCGAGCTCGCTCCAGGGCAGCGGATCGGCGGCGCTCGGGCCCAGGCGCGCGCCGATCACGGTGATCGTGCGCTCGCCGTTCGCATCGACGAACGTCACCGCGCGGCGCTGGGGGGCCGGCCGCACGGCGGCCTCGACGCGCAGGCCGAGCGCCTCGAGCGCGGACCGCGCGCGCCGGCCGAGCTCGTCGTCGCCGAGCGCCGTGAAGAAGGTGGCCGACCCGGCGAGCTTGGCGAGCTGCACGGCGGCCACCGCGCCGCCGCCGCCGGGCTCCTGCCACGCCGCGCTCGCGTGGACGATCTCGCCGGGCGTCGGCACGTGCGCCACGCGCACGAACTCGATCCACTCCACGTGCCCGACGACCGCGACGCGCATCGCCGTGGACTCTACGCGCGCATGCCATGCCCCCCGCGGTCGCCCGGCACGGGTCCGGCACGGTGTTGACGCGGACAGTGCCTTGGCCCGTCGCAGGGGCCCGGCCTAGCCTCCGATTCCGTCCGAGAGCGGGCCTATGTTGTGCGATCCACGCAAGCCAGAGGAGCATCGACCATGACCGACAAGGATTCGGGCGCGAAAGCCCGCGACGCCGCGCTTCAGGGAGCGCTCACGCAGATCGAGCGCCAGTTCGGCAAGGGCTCGGTCATGCGCATGGGGGACGAGGGCGCGCGCGTGCGCGTCGACGCGATCTCCACCGGGGCGCTGTCGCTCGATCTGGCGCTGGGCATCGGCGGCGTGCCGCGCGGGCGGATCGTCGAGGTCTTCGGCCCCGAGTCCTCCGGCAAGACGACGCTCATCTACCACATCCTCGCCGAGGCGCAAAAGGCCGGCGGCGTGTGCGCGTTCATCGACGCGGAGCACGCAATGGACCCGCTCTACGCGCAGCGCATCGGCGTCGACATCGACGAGCTCCTCGTCTCCCAGCCCGACAACGGGGAGCAGGCGCTCGAGATCGCCGACATGCTCGTGCGCTCCGGCGCCGTCGACGTGATCGCGGTCGACTCGGTCGCGGCGCTGACGCCGCGCGCCGAGCTCGAGGGCCAGATGGGCGACCAGACCGTCGGCCTGCAGGCGCGGATGATGTCCCAGGCGATGCGCAAGCTCGCCGGCAACCTCAACCGCACCCAGACGCTCTGCGTCTTCACCAACCAGATCCGCGAGAAGGTCGGGGTGATGTTCGGCTCGCCCGAGACGCAGCCGGGCGGCCGCGCGCTGAAGTTCTACTCCTCGCAGCGACTGGACATCCGCCGCATCGAGACGCTCAAGGACGGCACCGAGGCGGTCGGCAACCGGGTGCGGGTCAAGGTCGTCAAGAACAAGGTCGCGCCGCCGTTCCGCCAGGCCGAGTTCGACATCGAGTTCGGCAAGGGGATCTCCACCTCCGGCTGCCTGATCGACCTGGGCATCGAGCACAACGTCGTGGGCAAGTCGGGCTCGTTCTTCTCCTACGGCGACGAGCGTCTCGGCCAGGGCCGCCACAACGCGAAGATCTATCTCGACGAGCATCCCGCGATCGCGCAGGCGATCGAGGACCAGATCTACACCGCGCTCGGGATCGAGCGCGGGGCCGGAGGCGGAGCGCACATCGCCATCGCGGATGCCCCCGAGGCCGACGAGGTCGAGGCTGAGGTCGTGGGTGAGCCGATCGAGGAGCGGGCCGCGTAGCGGCGCCGGTCGACGTCGAGCGGGTCGAGCATGCGCTCGGGCTCGCCTATCGGTACCTGACGAAGCGCGACCGTACGGTCGCCGAAGTGCGGCTGCACCTCGACCGCAAGGCGATCGAAGCAGCAACGATCGAGGCCGTGCTCGTCGAGCTCGCCGAGCAGGGCTACCTCGACGACGCGCGCTTCGCGCGGCGCTTCGCGGAGGACCGGCGCGCGCTCGACGGCTGGGGGGCTGAGCGCATCGCGCAGCGCCTGCTCGAGCACGGCGTTCCGCGCGAGGTGCTGGAGGCCGCGCTCGGCTCGGTCGAACCCACGACCGAGCTCGCAGCCGCTCGCGCGCTGCTCTGCCGCCGGCACGCCGACGACGCGCTGCAGGATCCGCGGGCGCGCCAACGCGCGCTCGGGCTGCTCGTGCGCCGGGGCTACGACCTCGAGCTCGCCCACGACGCAGTGCGGGCGCACGCGCGCGAGCTCGCCGACCGTCCCGGCTGAGGCGACCGCGTGGGCGCCGGGCGAGGCGTTTGCGCACTCACCGTCGCGGTACTACGATCCAGTTCTTCGACCGCTGCCCTGGAAGGGCGCATAACTCCAGCAAATGAGCCAGTTTTGAGAACGGTGACACCAGCGTTGCAGGCAATCGGCGACCGGCCAGCCGGCGGGTCGCTTCCGTATCCATCGACACGCAGCACCTAGCCTCAGCCTGAAGGCGGCCTCACGGCCGCACACCGTCTCGTGCTCGCTTCCCGCGGCTCGGTCGTCGAACACAACTTCGACATGACCAGCGCCGGGCCCATCGCTCCGGCCAATCGGGGAGAGCACCATGGAAATCGTGATCGCGGCGGCAATCCTTGCGGCGACCGCCATCGCCGTCGCGCTGCTGCTGCGCGGGCGCGGCGGCGCCCGACCGATCGCGCCGATGGCCGGCGGGGCGTTGATCGACGCGCCGCCCGCGCTCTCCGTTGCCGACGTGGACATCGAGCTGCGCGAGCGCCGCCGCGAGATCGCGCGGCTCGAGGAGCGGGCGCTCACCAACTACCAGGCCTCCGAGGCCAAGGCGGCCGACATCGCGCGGCGCGAGCAGGCGCTCGCCGATCGTGAGCGCAACCTCGAGGCCGAGCGCGAGAAGCTGCACGCCGCCAAGCAGGAGCACATGCGCGAG
>DAIOGP010000175.1:0-3927 GCA_036745135.1 Solirubrobacteraceae bacterium | reverse complement strand
ACCACTTCCAGGTCAAGGAACGCGACGAGCCGCGCCCGCGCGCCGGCGTGCTGCGGACGCGCGAGTTCATCATGAAGGACTCCTACACCTTCGACCGCGACCCCGAGGGCCTGCAGGTGGGCTACGACAAGCACATCGTCGCGTACGACCGGATCTTCGAGCGCTGCGGCCTCGAGTGGTACCGGGTGGAGTCCGACGTGGGGATGATGGGCGGCTCGGGCGCGCACGAGTACATGGCGCCGTGCCCCGCCGGCGAGAACGAGGTCGCGCTGGCCCCGGGCTACGCCGCCAACGTCGAGGTCGCGAGCGCTGATGCCAGGCCGGTCGTGCTGCCCGGGCCGCTGGCCGCGCCCGAGGAGGTGCCGACCCCGGGGCTGCGGACGATCGAGGGCGTCGCGGACGCGCTCGGGCTCCCGACGGGCGCGTTGCTCAAGGCCTTCCCGGTCGTGACCGAGGATCGCGGCCTGGTGCTCGTGCTGGTTCGCGGCGACCACCGCATCAACGAGATCAAGCTCCAGAACGCCCTCGGCGCACCGTTCCGGCCGGCGCGGGAGGACGAGCTCACCGCGCGGATCGGTCCGCCCGGCTCGCTCGGGCCGGTCGGGGTCGACGTGCCGGTCGTGCTCGACGAGGCCGTCGGCCCCGGGGGGTACGTGACGGGCGCCAACCGCCCCGACCTGCACCTGCGCGGCGTCGAGCCGGGGCGCGACTTCGCGTTCGAGCGCGCCGACGTGCGGCGCGTCGAGGCGGGCGACACCGTCGGCGGCCACCCGATCGAGATCGAGGCGGCGATCGAGGTCGGCAACATCTTCAAGCTCGGTACGCGCTACTCGGAGCCGCTCGGCGCGACCTACCTCGACGAGCACGGCAAGGCGCACGCGATCTGGATGGGCTCCTACGGCATCGGCCCGGCGCGCATCGCGGCGGCCGCCGTCGAGCAGTTCGCCGACGAGCACGGGATCTCCTGGCCGCGCGCGATCGCCCCGTTCGACGTCGAGCTCGTGGGGCTCGGGCGAGTGGGGACGCCCGAGCGCGAGCTGGCCGAGCGCCTCGACGACGAGCTGCGCGCGGCGGGGCTCGACGTCGCCTACGACGACCGGGACGCCGGCCCGGGCGAGAAGTTCGCCGACGCGGAGCTGCTCGGCTGCCCGCTGCGGCTCACCGTCGGCCGGCGGACACTCGAGCAGGGGGAGCTCGAGGTGCAGGTGCGCCGCGGCCGCGAGGCGCGGACGGTCGGGCTCGAGGGCGCCGCCGAGGCGGTCGCCGCGCTGTGGCGGACGCTCCCGTAGGACGCGGTGGGCGCGGTCCGCGCCTCACCGCCCGGCGCCTGTTCGGTCTCGATCGCTCCGGGCCGCCGCCCCCCGCCACGCTGGCCGGCGCGCCGCTCAACCCGTGGACGCTGCCAAACGCGATCGGCTTCGTCCGCCTCGCGCTGCTGCCGCTGTTCCTCGTCGTCGCGCTCTCGTCGCGGGACGGGCGCAGCGCGGGCGCGGCGCTGCTGTTCGCGATCATCGGCTGGGGCGACTACGCCGACGGCATCGCGGCGCGCGTCACCGGGCAGTACAGCCGCCTCGGCGCGCTGCTGGACCCGGTCGTCGACCGGCTGCTGATCGTGTCCGGCGTGGTCGTCTGCTGGCGGTTCGACCTCCTGCCGCGCTGGGCGCTGGCCGTCCTGGCGGTGCGCGAGCTGCTGATGCTCGTGCTCGCGCAGCTCGGGCTGCGCCATGGCGTCGACCTGAAGATCAACTGGCCCGGGCGCCTGGCGGTGGCGCCGGTCATGGGCGCGCCGTTCTTCGCGATGGCCGGCGTTCACGACCTCGCCGTGGGGCTCCTGCTCGTCGGTCTCGTCCTCGCGTGGATCGCGACCGCGCTCTACCTGCGGCACGGATGGACCGCGCTGCGCGCCCGCCGGGGCGACGCCGGACTACCCTCAAGCTGAACTTCAAGCTGCGGCCCTGCGAAGGCTATACTCGCCGTTCACGCGCCCACCCCCAGGAGGAGAGGCCCCGCCAGATGGAAACGTTCCCCGACCTCGGCTCGCTGTCAGACCAGGAGCTCAAGGACCTGATCAAGCAACTCACCGACGAGGAGCTCGAGGTCTCCTACCAGCGGCGCATCCTGCACGGGAAGATCGACATCCTGCGCGCGGAGCTCGTCAACCGGCTGCGCAAGCGCCACGAGAGCGGCCAGGAGATCATCTCCGGCGCCGACGTCCAGCAGCTCACCGACATCCTCGCCGGACGCGCAAGCGCGCCCGACGGGGACGCGTAGAGCCGATCAGCGGGGTCGACGCGGTGGCCGTGCATTGCCCCGAGTGCGGGTTCGTCAACGCCGACGGCGCGAACTACTGCCAGAAGTGCGGCGCCTTCCTCACCCCGGGCGACGCGGTGCAGGGCGACTCGACGACGATCACCTACCGCATCGGCGAGACGGGCGACTTCGAGCCCGTCGACCTCGACCAGCTCGCGGCGCGCGGCGCCGCGCTGGTGATCCGGGCCGGGGGCGGCCGCGTGGGCGAGACGTTCGCGCTCGAGGGCGACCGGCTCGGGATCGGCCGGCGTCCCGACAGCGACATCTTCCTCGACGACGTGACGGTGTCGCGGGACCACGCGCTGCTCGTGCGCCGCACCGACGGCTATTACCTCGACGACTGCGGCTCGCTCAACGGCACCTACGTGAACCGCCAGCGGATCGACTCGCGGCGCCTCGCCGACGGCGACGAGCTGCAGATCGGCAAGTACAAGCTGACCTACCTCGCGCGATGAGCGGATGACGCGACCCGCCGCCGCGCGCCGAGCGCAGCTCACGCCATGACCGACACCCAGGAGCCCGAGCTCGAGCTGCACGCCGCCGACAGCGAGCAGCCGGACCCCCAGCCGCCCGGCCCGCCGGGATCGAAGTCGCTGACGATCGGCGCCGTCTGCAAGGCGCTCTCGCAGGAGTTCCCGGACATCTCGATCTCGAAGATCCGCTACCTCGAGGACCAGAAGCTGCTCTCGCCGCGGCGCACCGCCGGCGGGTACCGCCTGTACTCGACGAGCGACGTCTCCCGCCTGCGCACGATCCTGCGCCTGCAGCGCGACGAGTTCCTGCCGCTGCGGGTCATCCGCCAGGAACTCGCCTCGGGGCGGACGGAGGCCGAGGTCGCCGCCCCGGCGCGGGTCGACGGGCGGACGCTGCGCCGCGCGACGGTCACCGTCGGGCAGAAGGCGGAGGCCTTCTACTCGCTCGAGGACGTGCTCGAGGAGACGCACGCGGACCCGCAGCTCGTGCGCGAGCTGGAGGACTTCGGCGTGATCAAGGGCGAGCTCCGCGGCGGGGTCCGCTATTACGACGAGACCGAGCGCGAGATCGTGCGCGCCGTGACCGAGCTCGCGCGCTACGGCGTCGCCGGTCGCAACCTGCGCGTGTTTCGCACCTCCGCCGACCGCGAGGCCGCGCTCCTGCAGCAGATCCTCGCCCCGGCGCTGCGCTCGCGCAACCCGGATCGGCGCAAGGAGGCGGTCGAGGCGCTCGAGAACCTCGCGGCCGTCGCCTCCCACCTCAAGCACCTGCTCCTGATCCGCGACCTGCGCAAGATCGTCGGGTGAGCGCTGGCAACCGTCGAGCGCAGCCGGACCGTCGCCGCCTCGCCGCAGGACGTGTGGCGCGTGCTCGCCGACCCGCATCACTTCCCGCGCTGGTGGCCGCGGGTCGAGCGCGTCGAGGGCGTCGACCGCCGGCGTTGGACGAGCGTGATGACGAGCCGCCGGGGCCGCACCGTGCGCATCGATTACCGCGTGCTCGACGAGCGCGCCCCGCGGCTGCGCCGCTGGGAGCAGGAGCTCGCCGGCTCGCCGTTCGAGCGGATCCTCGCCGAGGCGGTGACCGAGGCGCGACTCGAGCCCGTGCCCGAGGGCGTTCGCGTGACGCTCGCGGCGCGCCAGC
>DAIOGP010000174.1:0-3930 GCA_036745135.1 Solirubrobacteraceae bacterium | reverse complement strand
CTCGTCACCGCTCCATCATCGCTCACGCCGCGGCCGGCTGCCGCGCCGGCTCAGGCGGCCGGCGCCGCGAGCGACAGCGCGAACAGGCCGTCCGGATCGGTCATCCAGGCCACGACGTCGAGACCGGCGGCGGCGCAGTCGGCCTCGACCCGGGGGCGGGTGAACTTCGCGCTGATCTCCGTGCGCAGCTCCTCACCCGCCGTGAAGGCGACGTCGAGCCCGAGCTCCGCGAAGCGCGCGCGCTGGGCCCAGCGGGCGCGCAGGCGCATCTCGATCCACTGCTGGTGCGGGTCGTAGAGCGCGACGTGGTCGAACCCGTCGACGTCGAGCGCGCAGCCGAGCTCGCGGTTGAGCACGTGCAGCACGTTCTTGTTGAACTCGGCGGTCACGCCGGCCGCGTCGTCGTAGGCGGCGACCAGCGTGCGCGGGTCCTTGACGAGGTCGGTCCCGAGCAGCAGCCGGTCCTGCGGGCGCAGGAGCGCGGCGACGGCGCGCAGGAACCGCCGCCGGCTGCCGGGCGGGAAGTTGCCGATCGTGCCGCCGAGGAAGGCCACGAGCCGCGGACCCGCCTCCGAGCCCGGCGGGATCGCGTCGAGGTGGCGCTCGAAGTCGCCGATCACGCCGTGCACCCGCAGCCCGGGGTAGGCCTCGACGAGCGCCGCCGCGGTCGCATGGACGACGTCCTGCGACACGTCGAAGGGCACGTAGCGGTCGAGCACCCCGGAGCGCTCCATCGCGTCGAGCAGGACCCGGGTCTTGGTCGCCGAGCCCGAGCCCAGCTCGACGAGCTCGACGGCCCCGGTGATCGCGACGATCTGCTCGGCGCGCGCCTCGAGGATCGCGCGCTCGGTGCGCGTCGGGTAGTACTCGGGCAGCTCGCAGATCGCGTCGAACAGCTCGCTGCCGCGGGCGTCGTAGAGGTGCTTGGGCGGCAGCTCCTTGAACGGCCGGGTCAGGCCGTCGAGCACGTCGTCCGCGAGCGAGCGCTCTGCGCCGTCCTCGAGGAAGGACTCGACCAGGACGGCCGCGGGGCCCTCGGTGACGGACGGCATCGGCGCGCTCACGCCGCTACCGGCGCGCCGAGCTGGGCGAGCGCGCCGACGAACGCCTCGGAGAAGGTCGGGAACGGCTGGATCGTGTCGCGCAGAACCGCCAGCGGCACCTCGGCCCGGATCGCGAGCGTCGCCTGCTGGAGCCACTCGCCGGCCTCCGGGCCCACGGCGTAGGCGCCGGTCAGCTTGTCGCCGTCGGAGACGAGCGTGAGGAAGCCCGGTCGATCCGCGTACGCGCGCGTATAGGTCGACGTGCGCGGCACGTCGGATAGCGGAATCGTCGCCACGTGCTCGCCGTCGGGCTCGCCGACCGACGCGACCTGGGGATCGGTGAAGACGACGCGCGGCACCGCGCGGTAGTCGGCGCGAGCGCCGGGGCGGCCGAGGATGTCCGCCGCGGCGATGCGGCCCTGGTACTTGCCCACGTAGGTGAGCGGCCAGATGCCGGTGACGTCGCCGATCGCCCACAGCCCGTCGCCGGCGCGCAGGCGCTCGTCGACCTCGACGCCCTCGCGGCGCGGCTCGATCCCGAGCGACTCGAGCCCGATGTCGCGCACGCGCGGCGCGCGGCCGGTCGCGACGAGCAGCCGATCGCCGCGGAGCTCGGCGCCGGCGTCGAAGCGCAGCACGTAGTCGTCGCCGTCGCGCAGGGCCTGCGCGGCGAACTCCCCGAGGCGCAGCTCGACGCCGTCGCGCGCGAGCGCCTCGGCGAGCGCCTCGCCCGCGGGCGCGGGCTCGCGCGGGAGCAACCGGTCGGCGCCTTCGACGATCGTGACCGAGACGCCCATGCGCGCGAACGCCTGGGCGAGCTCGACGCCCACCGGGCCGGCGCCCAGCACGAGCAGGCGCCGGGGCAGCGCCTTGGCCCCCGTCGCCTCGCGGTTGGACCACACGCCGTCGAGCTCGCGCAGGCCCGGGATCGGCGGGACGACCGGGTCCGAGCCGGTCGCGAGGACGATCCGCTCGGTCTCGTGGACCGTGCCGTCGACGTCGACCCTGCCGGGGCCTGCGATCCGGCCGGCGCCGCGGAGCAGGTCGATGCCCTTGTCGTCGAGCCACGCGACCTGGCCGCTGTCGTCGTAGTCGGAGACCATGAAGTCGCGCCACGCGAGCGCCTGCTCCACGTCGAGCGACCCGCCGACCGCCTCGCGGGCGCCCGGCACGTCGCGCGCGGCGGCCAGCGCCTCGCCTCGGCGCAGCAGGGTCTTTGACGGGATGCACGCCCAGTAGGAGCACTCGCCCGCGACGAGCTCGCGCTCGACGATCGCGACGCGCAGCCCACCGTCGGCGAGCTCGCCCGCGCAGACTTCGCCGGCCGGGCCGGCGCCGATCACGATCGCGTCATAGGCCGTGCTCATCGCGTGCTCCTCGGTGTCGGGTGTGGTCGGTCGAATCGGCGCTGACCGCCCGCTGGGCGCTCACGAGCCTCATGTCCCCCGTTTGGGCCTCGCGTTACACGCGAACCTCGGTTGACCGGTCGCCCGAGGCGGTGCGAGGATGCACCGTCGTCGTCCGCATCGGAGCCTCGTGGAGCATCGAGCCGACCAGGTCCATCCGCCGAGCGAGGCCCCACCCCCGGCCTCGCCCGACGAGCGACGGCTCGTCGAGGCGCTGCGGGCCGGGGACGAGCGCGCCTTCGCGGAGCTGATCGACCGCCACGGCGCCTCGATGACGCGCCTGGCGATGAGCTTCGTGCCGAGCCGCGCCGTCGCCGAGGAGGTCGTCCAGGAGACCTGGCTCGCGGTGCTCCAGGGGATCGACCGCTTCGAGGCCCGCTCGTCGCTGAAGACGTGGGTCTTCCGCATCCTCGTCAACCGGGCGAAGACGCGCGGCGTGCGCGAGCGCCGCAGCGTGCCCTTCGCCTCGCTCGGCCCGGAGCTCGACCACGACGAGCCGTCCGTCGACCCGAGCCGCTTCCTGCCCGCCGACCACCAGTTCCCCCACCACTGGAACGTGTTCGACGGCCTCGGTCCGCGCCGCTTCGAGCACGACCCCGAGCACCGGCTGCTCGACGGCGAGGCGATGGAGCGGCTACGCGACGCGATCGAGACGCTGCCCGCGCGCCAACGCGAGGTCATCCGGCTGCGGGACGTCGAGGGCTGGGACTCGGCCGAGGTCCGTAACGCTCTGGCGATCAGCGAGACGAATCAGCGCGTACTCCTCCACCGTGCCCGCTCCAAGGTACGCGCGGCGCTCGAGGAGTACTTCGATGAGACGCGAGCTGCGTGACCACCGACCCCGAGACGAATGACCACTGAACCCGACACGAACGTGGCGTACGAGGAGCTGTCCTGTCAGGAGCTGGTCGAGCTCGTGACGGAGTACTTCGAGGGCGCCCTCTCGGCGCGCGACGCAGCGCGCTTCGAGCAGCACGTCGCGGCCTGCGAGCCGTGCGTAATCTACGTCGAGCAGCTGCGCGACACGATCACCGCGCTCGGGGAGCTGCCGGCGGAGTCGATCGACCCGGCCGCGCGCGACGAGCTGCTGAGCGCGTTCCGCGACTGGAAGTCCTCCCGCTAGGCATCGCCGCGCGGAAGTTCGCCCGCGCGTTGTAGCGAATCGGCGGGTCGCAGGACTGACACGCGACCGGGCAAGCGACGGCGCGCGCCCGCCGATTGGCGACGCGCCGAAGAGGAGCTGACATGAGCGACCACTACGACGTCATCGTGATCGGGTCGGGCGCGGGCGGCGGCACGCTGACCCACGCCCTGGCGCCGACCGGGAAGCGCATCCTGCTGCTCGAGCGCGGCGACTTCCTCCCGCGCGAGCCCGAGAACTGGGACTCGCGCTCCGTGTGGGGCGACCTGCGCTACCGCAACGCCGGTCACTGGACCGACCAGGACGGGAAGGAGTTCAACCCCAAGCAGCACTACTACGT
>DAIOGP010000173.1:0-3985 GCA_036745135.1 Solirubrobacteraceae bacterium | reverse complement strand
ACGTCCGGATCTGGGCGCGCGCCGACGGCGGCCACGGCCACCACCTGCTCGATCCTTCCACCGGCGAGCCCGCCTGGACGGGCCTGATCGGCGCCACGGCGCTCGGCGGGACCGCGCTCGAGGCCGAGACGCTCGCCAAGGCGGCGCTGCTGTCGGGCCCCGACGGCGCGCGCCACTGGCTCGAGCCGCTCGGCGGCCTGCTCGTCCACGACGACGGCGACGTCGAGCTCGTCGGCGCGCTGCGCGCGGCGCCGCGACTTCGCGTTCGCCTGCCCCGCCGGCCCGCGCACCTGGAGGTCGCCGCATGACCCCTCCCAACCCCGCCGACCACATCTGGTGGCTCGCCAGCCGCGCCTCGGGCATCGTCGCGCTCGGCCTCATCTCCGTCTCGGTGCTGATCGGCCTGACGATGGCCGCGAAGATCATGCGCAAGCCCGGCATCGGCCGCTCCCTGACGGCCGTGCACGAGCAGCTCTCGCTCGCCGGGCTCGTGGCGATCGGCGTGCACGGGCTGACGCTGCTCGGCGACGGCTTCCTGCACCCCGGTCTGAGCGGCATCGCGATCCCGTTCACGATGAGCTTCCGGCCCGTCTTCACCGGGCTCGGGATCGTCGGCGGCTACCTCGCCGCGGCGCTCGGCCTCTCGTACTACGTCCGCCGCCGGATCGGCACGAAGCTGTGGCGCAAGCTCCACCGCGCGACGATCCTGGTCTGGGCGCTCGGCGTCGTCCACACGCTCGGCGCCGGGACCGACGCGAGCACCCCGTGGCTGCGCTGGATCATGCTCGTGACCGGCGTCCCGATCGTGGTCCTGTTCGTCGTGCGGATGCTGCCGCGCAAGCGGCGGCGTCCCGCGGCCGCGGCGCGACCGGCCGCTGTGACCCGGTCGGTCGCGCCGCCCACCGCACCGGCGCGCTCGGCCGAGCGCATCCGCGCGCGCCGCGCCGCCGCCGTGGCGCTCGAGGAGGTCGCACGATGACCGCCGGCGTCGTGATCGCCGGCGGCGGGCTCGCGGCGCAGCGCTGCTGCGAGACCCTCCGCGGGCAGGGCTACGAGGGCCCGATCCGCATGGTCTGCGCCGAGCCCGTCGCTCCCTACGACCGGCCGCCGCTCTCCAAGGAGCTGCTCGCCGGCACGCTCGAGGCGCCCGCGCTCGCGCTGCGGCCGGACGGCTGGCACGCCGACAACGCGGTCGAGCTGCTGCTCGGCCGGCGGGCGCGCCGCCTCGATCCCTCCGCTCGCCAGCTCGAGCTCGACGACGGCACGCGCCTCCCCTATCAGCGGCTGCTGATCGCGACCGGCTCCGAGCCGCGCCGCATCCCGGCGGCCGTGCCGTTCGAGAACGTCCACGTGCTGCGCACGCTCGCCGACGCGACGGCGCTGCGCGCCGCGCTCGCCCCGGGCGCGCGCCTCGCCGTGATCGGCGCGGGCTTCATCGGCCAGGAGGTCGCCGCGACGGCGCGCGGACTCGGCGCCGTCCCGACGATCGTCGAGGCGCTGCCCGCGCCGCTCGTCGGGATCCTCGGCGCGCAGCTGGGCACCTGGTTCGCGGAGCTCCATCGCAGCGAGGGCGTCGACGTGCACCTCGGGGCCGGCGTCGCCGGCTTCGACGGGGCCGGTGGCCGCGTCGAGCGCATCGAGCTCGCCGACGGGCGCCGCATCGGGTGCGACGCCGTCCTGCTCGGCATCGGCGTGTCGCCCGCGACCCGCTGGCTCGACGGCAGCGGCCTCGACCCGACCGGCGTCACGACCGATCCCGTGGGCCGCAGCGCGCTGCCCGACGTCTACGCGGCCGGCGACGCGGCGCGGCAGCTCGACCCGCGCCTCGGGTCGCACGTGCGCAGCGAGCACTGGGAGTCCGCGGCCCGCCAGGGCGCCGCGGCCGCGCGCGCGATGCTCGGGCTCGCGCCGCGCCCGGCCACGATCGCGAGCTTCTGGAGCGACCAGTACGGGATCCGCATCCAGTACGTCGGCCACGCCGCCCCCGGCGACACCGTGACGCTCGACGGCGACCCGGGCGCCCGCGACTTCACCGCCATCTACGCGCGCGCCGGCCGTCCGGTCGCCGCGCTGCTCGTGGGGCGCCCTCGCGCCCTGCCCAGGATCCGCCGGCTGATCGAGACCGGCGCCACCGACAGCGAATGGAGCCAAGCGGCATGACCTACATCCCCGAGATCGACGAAGGCGCGTGCAGCGCGCACGGCGACTGCGTGACCGTCGCCCCGACGGTGTTCCGCCTGGACGACGTCGCCGTCGTCATCGGCGCGGGCCCCGACGACCTGATCCTGGCCGCGGCCGAGGCCTGCCCCTCGGTGGCGATCAGCGTGATCGACAGCGAGACCGGCGAGCAGGTCTACCCGTGAGGCCCGCCCCTCGTCGCGGCGTCTCCGTAGTCCGCCCGCGCGCCGCCCGCGGCATGCACGGATATGCGGGCGTCGACGGATTCGTATCGTGCGCGACGTGATCCGCAGGCACGGCATCCGCCGCATCCTCGGCTTCGGGGCGCTGCTCATGGTCGGCGCGTTCGTGCTGATCCAGCTCGTGCCCTACGGGCGCGACCACACGAACCCGGCGGCCACCGCCGAGCCGCGCTGGGACACGCCGCGCACGCGCGCGCTCGCCAAGGCCGCGTGCTTCGACTGCCACTCGAACCTCACGAAGTGGCCGTGGTACACGAACGTCGCGCCCGCGTCCTGGCTCGTGCAGAAGGACGTCGACGACGGACGCAGCGTGCTGAACTTCTCCACGTGGGACCGCCGACGCGGCGAGCCCGGCGACATCGTCGAGCAGGTGCAGTCCGGCGAGATGCCGCCGCTCAAGTACAAGCTGATCCACGGCGCCGCGCGGCTCTCGAGCGCCGAGCAGCGCGACCTCGTCAACGGCCTGCGGGCGACGCTCGCGGCCGGCGGCAGCTCCGC
The DNA here is from genome assembly GCA_036745135.1 of Solirubrobacteraceae bacterium. Classification (GTDB taxonomy): domain Bacteria; phylum Actinomycetota; class Thermoleophilia; order Solirubrobacterales; family Solirubrobacteraceae; genus DAIOGP01. The sequence goes on along the minus strand of DAIOGP010000173.1, from coordinate 1,067 downwards.
GCCCGGGCGCTGAGCCGCACCCGGCGCACGCCGGCAGCGGCAGCGCTCAGACCGGCGTGATCGCGTTGCGCTTGGCGGGCCAGTCGCGCGTGCGCCGCTCGGCGAGCGCGAAGCGGCGGACGAGCTCGGACCGGAGGTCCTCGGGCTGGACGACCGCGTCGACGACGAGCTCGGAGGCGAGGTGCAGGACGTCGATGTCCTCGGCGTACTCGCGCCGCAGCTCCTCCGTGCGCGCGGCGCGCGCGGTCTCGTCCTCGATCGCCTGCAGCTGGTTGTAGAACACGGCGTTGATCGCGGCCTGCGGGCCCATCACCGCGATCGACGCGGTCGGCAGCGCGATGCAGGCGTCGGGCTCGAACGCCGGCCCGGCCATCGCGTAGAGGCCCGCGCCGTAGGCCTTGCGCACCACGACCGACAGCTTGGGCACGGTCGCCTCGGAGACTGCGGAGATCATCTTCGCGCCGTGCCGGATGATGCCCTGGCGCTCGACCTGGGTGCCGATCATGAAGCCGGGCACGTCGGCCAGGAACAGCAACGGGACGTTGAACGCGTTGCACGTCCAGATGAAGCGCGCGGCCTTGTCGGCCGAGTCGCCGAAGAGCACGCCGCCCTTGACCTTCGGCTGGTTCGCCACGATCCCCACCGTCCGGCCCTCGAGGCGCGCGTACCCGACGAGCAGCTCCTTCGCCCACCGCGCGTGGACCTCGAGGAACGAGCCCGCGTCGACGAGCGAGTCGAGCAGCTCGCGCATGTCGAACGGGCGGTTCTCGTCGACCGGGATCAGGTCGCGGATCGGCGCGTCGGACGCCGGCGCCGCCGGCGGCGCGGCCGGCGGCTGCTCCTCGAAGCTCGTCGGGAAGTAGTCCAGGTAGCGCTTGGCGAGGTCGATACCCGCCGCGTCGGAGTCCACGAGGAAGTGCCCGCAGCCCGACACGCCGGTGTGCATGCGCGCGCCGCCCATCTCCTCGAGCGACACGCGCTCGCCGATCACCATCTCGGCCATCCGCGGCGAGCCGAGGTACATCGACGCGTTGCCCTCGCGCATGATCACGACGTCGCAGAAGGCC
>DAIOGP010000172.1:0-3988 GCA_036745135.1 Solirubrobacteraceae bacterium | reverse complement strand
CCGCGCGCGCGGTCGTGGAGGCGATCGACTTCGCCTACGCGCGCGGCGGCGTGCTCGTCGCCGCCGCGGCCGACAGCCCGGTCGAGGAGCAGGGCTCCCCGGCGAACATCCTGCAGCCGGCCGGCAGCGGAGCCGACATCGCCCAGGGCCGGGGCCTCACCGTGACGGCGGCGACCATCGGCGGCGAGCGCGCGAGGTTCGCCGGCCGGGGCACGGAGATCTCGCTCGCGGCCTACGGCTCGTTCTCGGACAGCTCCGGGCCGATCGGCCTGCTGGGTGCCTTCCCGGCGGTACCGACGCGCCTCGAGGTCGGCTCCCCGGGCAACCCCGCCTGCGGCTGTCGCACGACCTTCGACGGCGACTCCCGCTACGCGTACCTGCAGGGCACCTCGATGGCCGCCCCGATGGTCGCCGCGCTCGGGGCGATGGTCCGGCGCCTGAATCCCGACCTGCCGGTGCGCGACGTGCTGCGCCTGATCAAGCAGAGCGCGAGCCGCGCGTCCGGCGCGAGCTGGTCGGGGGAGCTCGGCTGGGGGATCATCGACGCCGGCGCAACGATGGACCGCGCCCGCACGCTCGATCGCACGCCGCCCACCTCGCGCCTGCGCGCGCCGCATCGCAGCGGTCGCAGCGTGCTGCTGCGCTGGAGCGGCTCGGATCCGGCGGCGCCGGGCCTCGTCGCCTCCGGCCTCAGGCAGTTCCGCGTGTACGCGTCGATCGACGGCGGGCGCGCGCGGCTGCTCGGCACGACGACGCGCCGCTCGCGCCGCTTCGAGGGCTCGACGAGCACGCGCTACACGTTCTACACGCGCGCCGTCGATCGTCAGGGGAACGTCGAGTCGCCGCCGCCGAAGCCGGACGCGACGACGCGCATCGTTCGCTAGCCGCGTCGCTCGCGGCGGCGTCGGCGCTCAGCTCTGCGGCGCGCGGGGGCGACGCCCGCCGCGCGGGCGCGCAGCGGGCTTCCCGTTCGTCTTGGCCGCAGTGGGCGTCGCAGGCTTCGTCGGCGGGCGCCGCGCGCGCTTGGCGGGCTGCGACGGCTGCGCGCGCTGGGCCGCACGCACGAGCTCCGCGAGCGAGTCCTCGAACGCCGCGGCGATCTGGTCGAGGTCCGGCAGCACGTCGTGGTCGCCGAGCAGGCCGAAGTCGATGCCGCCGTTGTAGGACATGATCGCCACGGCCAGGGCGTGGTGCTGGGGCAGGAACGCCACGGGGAAGATGTCGAGCGCCTGGCGGCCGAGCACGTAGAGCGGGAGCTGCGGGCCCGGGACGTTCGTCACGAGCAGGTTGAAGAGCCGCGTGGAGAAGTTGATCCGCGAGGCCTGCGCGAGCACCGTCGGCGGCGCGAAGTTCTGCACGCCGGCGAGCACCTCGGCGCCGACCGCCTGCTTGGACTCCTTGAGGCCGTCCATCGCCTCCTTCACGACGCGCAGCCGCTGCACCGGGTCCTTGACGTAGACCGGCAGCGGCGCGCGCATCGCGGCGAGCCGGTTGCCGAGCTGGTGGCGCTCGGTGTCCGCGCGGATCGAGACCGGGACGAGCGCGCGCAGCTCGAGCCCGGCGGTGCGCACGCCGCGCTGCTTGAAGAAGCGCTGCAGCCCGCCCGCGACGACCGCGAGCACGACGTCGTTGACGGTCGAGCCGAACGCGTTCTTGACGAGCTTGAAGTCGTCGAGGTTGCAGCGCACCCACTCGAAGCTGCGGTGCGGGCCGATGTCGACGTTGAGGATCGTGTCGGGCGCCGGGTTCATGGCCGCCCAGGCGAACTCGCCGAGGCCCTCGACGGCCTCGCGCACCTCCCCGACGGCATCGCCGGGGCTGCTGATCGCGTGCAGCGCGCGCGACGCCAGCTGCAGCGGCGCGCGCACGACGTCGCGGATCCCGGCCGTGACCAGCTCGGCCTGCGAGGGCTCGGGGCGCGGCACCCACTCCGAGAGCCCGGGCTCGGGCGCCCGCGGCTCGGGCGCGACGTCGAACAGCACGGTCGCGAGGTCGACCCCCGAGACGCCGTCGACGACGCAGTGGTGCGTCTTGGAGATCAGCGCGAAGCGGTTGCCCTCGAGCCCCTCGATGAGCCACAGCTCCCACAGCGGCTTCGCGCGGTCGAGCTGCTGGGAGACGATCCGCGCGGCCTTGCGCCGCAGCTGCTCCTCGGATCCGGGCGACGGCAGCGCCGTGTAGCGAACGTGGTACTCGAGGTTGAAGTTGGGGTCGTCGATCCAGACCGGGCGGCCGGCCTCGAGCCGCGGGAACGCGAGCTTCTGGCGGTAGCGCGGGACGAGGTGCAGGCGCCCGCGGATCTGGTCGAGGAACTCGTCGAAATCGGGCGGCGGGCCTTCGAACAGCATGACCGCCCCGATGTGCATGTGCGAAGTCGGTCCCTCCTGGTGGAGGAACGCCGCGTCAACCGCGCTGAGCCGATCGAAATGGTCCTGGGCCATGGTCCTCCTCTGGGGTCCGAGGCCCGCCAAGCGTATACCGTGACGGCGAGCGGCACGCGCGCATTCGACGAAGGAGACGCACCATGGCCTGGGACTTCTCGACCGAGCCGGAATTCCAAGCACAGCTCGACTGGATGCGGGATTTCGTCCGCGAGGAGATCTGGCCGACCGAGGTGCTCGAGCTCGACCAGCCGCAGCTCGAGCGCCTGCTGGCGCCGCTCCAGGAGCGGGTCAAGGAGCGCGGGCTGTGGGCCGCGCACCTGCCGCCCGAGCTGGGCGGGCAGGGTTTCGGGCAGGTGAAGCTCGGGCTGATGCACGAGATCCTCGGCACCTCGCCGCTCGCGCCCGTCGCGTTCGGCAACCAGGCGCCCGACTCGGGCAACTCCGAGATCCTGGCGCTCGTCGGCACGCCCGAGCAGCAGGAGCGCTGGCTGCATCCGCTGCTCGCGGGCGAGCTGCATTCGGCGTTCTCGATGACCGAGCCCGGCAGCGCCGGATCCGATCCGACGCTGCTCGAGACGCGGGCCGTGCCCGACGGCGACGGCTGGGTGATCAACGGCCACAAGTGGTTCTCCTCGAACGGCTCGATCGCGGACTTCCTGATCGTGATGGCCGTGACCGATCCCGAGGCGCGCCCGCACCAGCGCGCGTCGATGTTCATCGTCCCGGTCGACACGCCCGGGGTCGAGATCGTGCGCGACGTGCCGACGATGGAGCACCCGCAGGAGGAGTACGGGCGCATCGGCGGGCACGCGGAGATCGTCTACCGCGACGTGCGCGTCGGGCCCGACGCGCTGCTCGGGACGCAGGGCGCCGGCTTCCTGATCGCCCAGCACCGGCTCGGCCCGGGTCGGATCCATCACTGCATGCGCTGGCTGGGCGTCTCCCGGCGGGCGTTCGACATGCTCTGCGAGCGGTCGCTCACGCGCGTGAGCCACGGGTCGGTGCTGGCCGAGAAGCAGACGATCCAGAACTGGATCGCGGACTCGGCCGCCGAGATGCAGGCCGCGCGGCTGATGACGCTCCAGGCGGCGTGGATGATCGACGCGGAGGGTCCGGGCGCCGCGCGCAAGGAGATCTCGCTGATCAAGTTCTACGGCGCCCGCGTGCTGCACGACGTGATCGACCGCGCGCTCCAGGCCCACGGCGCGCTCGGCTACTCGACCGACCTCCCGCTCGAGCGGATGTACCGCTTCGCGCGCGCCGCGCGCCTCTACGACGGCCCCGACGAGGTCCACCGCGCGACGGTGGCGCGGCAGATCCTGCGGGGCTACGAGGCGCCGCCCGACGGCGTCCCGTCCGAGCACGTCCCGACGCGCCGCGACGCCGCCCGGCTGAAGTTCGCCGAGCTGCTCGAGGCCGTCACGCAGAACGACTGAGTGGCGCGCGACCCGGACCGGCCGGGGGCCGCGCGCGGCGGCGCGTGGCGAGGCGTGTCGCTGCGGGTGCTCGTCATCGCGCTCATCGCGCAGCTGCTCCTCGGCGCGGGGCTGATCTACGTCGCCGCGCGTGGCTTCCCGTTCATCGGCGGCGGGCGAGCGGTGGCG
>DAIOGP010000171.1:0-4013 GCA_036745135.1 Solirubrobacteraceae bacterium | reverse complement strand
GAGATCGGGCGGCCGTACTTGTTGTAGAGGTAGACCGAGTCGATCAGCTCGCCGTAGATGTCGAGCTGGAGCTGGTTCGCGGCCCCGTTGCCGATCCGCACGGGCCCGGAGCCGCGGTAGCCCTCGAGGTGCGTCAGCTCCTCCTCGGGCAGCTCGGAGCGCCCGTCGATGCAGTACATGATCTGCAGCGGACCCGACGGCCCCACCCCGCCGCCGACGTTGCGCGGCCGCAGCCACTGGCCGAACGCGTCGGCCTCCTCGGTGAAGCCGAGCCGCAGCAGCGCGTAGAGCGAGAACGCGGCGTCGCGGATCCACGTGTAGCGGTAGTCCCAGTTGCGCGTGCCGCCGATCTGCTCGGGCAGGCTCGTCGTCGGCGCAGCCACGATCGCGCCGGTCGGCTGGTAGGTCAGCAGCTTCAGCGTCAGCGCCGAGCGGTGGACCATCTCGCGCCAGCGGCCCGTGTAGTTGCAGCGGGCGAGCCAGCTGCGCCAGAACGCGACCGTGCGCTCGAAGGCCTCGCGCGTCTCCGCCTCGGCGTAGGGACGGCAGCGGTAGTCCGACTCGACGCGCTCGAGGACGAAGGTCGCCGCCTCGCCCGAGTCGAGCTCGAAGCGACCGCGCACGCCACCGTCCTCGCGCTCGAGCGGCGTCGCGCCCTCGAGCGCGAGCGCCAGCCCGGGCGAGCGGAAGACGACGCCGTGCTCGTGCGGCTCGACCTCGTGCGCGTCGCGACCGTAGTTGAAGCGCGGCTCGACCTCGACGCGGAAGCGCATGCGCCCCCGGACCGCCACGACGCGGCGCACGAGCCGGTGCCGGTGCACGGTGCCGGGGTCGGCGGAGATCGGCATGAAGTCCTGGATCTCCCCCACGCCGTCGGCCGTCAGGAAACGCGTGATGAGGACGTTGGTGTCCGGCAGGTAGAGCTGCTTCGAGGTCCAGCCGTCGTGGTCGGGCACGATCGTGAAATGACCGCCCCGCGCGGCGTCGAGGATCGAGCCGAACACGCTCGGCGAGTCGAAGCGCGGGCAGCAGTACCAGTCGATCGTCCCGTTGGTGCCGACGAGCGCGACCGTGTGCAGGTCACCCACGAGGCCGTGCTCGGCGATGGGCAGGTAGTCGGGCATGACGAGGCGGCCGTCCGCAGGGCGGCCGCGCCCACTCTTCTATCGGCGCGGACGCACGGGTGTCAACGGCCGCCGGGATCGCAATCGGCGGCGCCTCACGGCTCGGCGCCGAACTCGTGCGGTCACTGCGCCGCCACGGGCTCGGGCTCCGGGGTGTGCGCGAGGTCGCGGCTGGCGCCCAGGATCGCCCCGCCGGGGCAGTCGGCCGCGGCGACGGCCCGGCGCGGGTTGCGGATGCCGATCAGCGAGACGACGCCGCCGCAGAGCACGAGGACCGCGGCGACGCCGGTCCCGAGCCGGAAGGCGCTCACCGAGGCGGCCTCGAGCGCGGCCGCGACCGTCGCGCGATCGCGCGGTGCAGCCGCGCCCGCGTCGACCACGAGCGGGCGCGTGCGCGCCTGCGCGACGGCAGCTCGGCTCGCCGGCGCGAGCGGGCGACCCGCGAGCCGCTCGTCGAGCCGGGCGCCGAACTGCGCGGCCACGATCGCGCCGATGACCGCGATCGCCAGCAGGCCCGCCACGCGGGCGATCGCGTTGTTGGCGCCGGAGGCGACACCGGCGAACCGCTCGTCGACCGCGCCGAGCACGGTCGCCGTGAGCGGCGCGACCGTCAGGACGAGCCCGAGGCCGAACAGCGCCACGCCGGGCAGCAGCTCGGTCATGTAGCTCGCGCCGGCGTCGAGCCGCGCCAGCAGCGCCACGCCGGCCCCCGCAATCAGCGGTCCCACGCCCATGAAGGTGCGCGGACCGAAGCGGTCGGCGAGCGCGCCCGCGCGGGCGGAGAGCACGAACATGAGCACGGTCACCGGCATCAGCGCGAGCCCGGCCTGGACGGCGTCGTAGCCCGCGACCTGCTGCAGGAACAGCGGCAGGAAGAACGTCGCCGCGCCGAGGCCTGCGTAGATCGTCAGCGTGGCGACGTTGCCGACGGCGAAGTTCCGCTGCGCGAACAGGCCCAGGGGCAGCATCGGAGCCGGCGCGCGGCGCTCCCACGCGACGAACGCGACCAGCAGCGCGCCGCCGACGACGAGCGGCACGAGCACGCTCGGAGCGCTCCACCCGGCGGCCGGCTGGTGGATGAGCGCGAACACGGGCCCCGCGAGGCCGAGCGCGCACAGCACCGCCCCGACGACGTCGACGCGCGCCCCGGGGCGACGCCGCTCGGACCCCGTGCCGAGCTGGCGCAGGAGGGCGAGCGTCACCGCGAGCGGCACGACGTTGATGGCGAAAATCCAGCGCCACGACGCGACGTCGATCAGCGTCCCGCCGAGCAGCGGCCCGATCACGGTCGCCGCCCCGGCCCAGGCCGTCCAGGTCCCGATCGCGCGGCCGCGCTCGCGCTCGTCGAACGTGGCCGTGATGATCGCCAGCGTGCTCGGCACGAGCAGCGCGCCGGCGACGCCCTGCACGCCGCGGAGCACGGCCAGCGCGCCGGCGCTCGGCGCGAGCGCGCACAGCAGCGACGCGAGGCCGAAGGTGACCAGCCCGAGCGCGTACACCCGGCGCAGTCCGAAGAGGTCCGCGAGCGACCCGCCGACGAGCAGCAGCGCGCCGAGCGTCAGCAGGTAGGCCTCGACCACCCACTGCTGGGCCGCGAGCCCGGCGTCGAGATCGGCGCGGATCGCGGGCAGCGCGACGTTGACGACCGTGCCGTCGAGGAAGACGACGGCGGAGCCGAGGATGCACGCGACGAGCGTGAGCCGCTTGCGGCGGGCCTCCTGAGCTGACGCGCTTGGCTGCGACGCCGACACGCGCGACGCCCGTCGCCCCGTCAGGACGCCGGCGTCGGCACGGGCGCGGGCGGCGGCAGCGGCGGCGTGTCCCGAGCGGGGGCCCGCGTCACCCCGGCGGCCGCGTACGCGTCGACCTCGTCGAGCGTCTCCTCCCTGAGCAGTGCGCGGGTGAGCGCCTCGAGCTTGTCGCGCTCGTCGGTGAGCAGCCGTTTCACCCCGGCGAGCGCCTCGTCGACGATCCGCCGCACCTCGGCGTCGACGAGCTCCTGCGTGTGCGCCGATGTCTCCGCAACGCCTGGCAGCAACGGGCTGCGGCCATCGGAGGGCAGCACCGCGATCGGCCCGATGGCGGCGCTCATCCCCCAGCGCCCGACCATCTGGCGCGCGATCTGCGTCAGCTGCTGGATGTCCGACTCGGCGCCCGTCGTGATGTCGCCGTAGACGAGCTGCTCGGCAACGCGCCCCCCGAGCGCGACCTTGATCTTGGCGATCAGGTGCTGCTCCTCGTAGCTGAAGCGGTCGGCGTCGGGCGCCGAGAACGTCACGCCGAGCGCCATCCCACGCGGGATGATCGAGACCTTGCGGACCGGATCGGCGCCCGAGGTCAGCATGCCGACGATCGCGTGGCCGGCCTCGTGGTAGGCGGTGCGCTCGCGGTCGGCGAGGCTCATCACGACCTTGCGCTCCGCGCCGAGCACGAGCCGCTCGATCGCGTTCGTGAAGTCCGACATCTGGACCTGCTCGTGGCCGAGTCGCGCGGCCGTCAGCGCCGCCTCGTTCACGAGGTTCGCGAGGTCGGCCCCCACCATCCCGGGCGTCGTGGCGGCGATCCCGGCGAGGTCGACGTCGGGCGCGAGCGGAACCGAGCGCGTGTGGACCTTGAGGATCAGCTCGCGACCGACCTTGTCCGGCGGCTGCACCGCAACGCGACGGTCGAAGCGGCCCGGGCGCAGCAGCGCCGCATCGAGCACGTCCGGCCGGTTCGTCGCGGCGAGCACGATCACGCCGATCGAGGGATCGAAGCCGTCCATCTCGGTGAGGATCTGGTTCAGCGTCTGCTCGCGCTCGTCGCTCCCGCCGAAGCCCCCGGCGCCCGCCGAGCGCGACCGCCCGATCGCGTCGAGCTCGTCGATGAAGATGATCGCGGGCGCCGCGG
>DAIOGP010000170.1:0-4042 GCA_036745135.1 Solirubrobacteraceae bacterium | reverse complement strand
CATGCTCGACGAGATCGGCCGCGCGCTCGGCGTGAGCGCCGGCTGACCGGGCGACCGGGCGGGCATGTCCCCGCCCGGTCTCGCCGCCTGCGGCCTAGAGCCCGTACGAGCGGCCGATGACGTCGAGCATGATCTCGTCCGTCCCGGCCCCGATCCGGTTGAGGCGCATGTCGCGCCACACGCGCTCGACCCCGTACTCCTTCATGTAGCCGGCGCCGCCGTGGATCTGGATGCACTCGTCGGCGACCTCGCAGGCGATGCGCGCCGCGTGGAGCTTGGCCATCGAGATCTCGCGCACCGGGTACTCGCCGTTCTGGTGGCGCCAGGCCGTCGTGTAGACCATCTGCCGCGCCGACTCGATCTTCGTCGCCATCTCGGCGAACTTGTGGCGGATGACCTGGAACTTGCCGATCTGGCGGCCGAACGCCTTGCGCTCGAGCGCGTACTGGAGCGTGCGCTCGAAGCACAGCTGCGCCCCGGCGACGCAACCCGCGGCGCCGATCAGCCGCTCGCCCTGGAGCTCCCACATGATGTGGTAGAAGCCCTTGCCGACCTCGCCCAGGACGGCGTCGGCCGGCACGCGCACGTCCTGGAAGGCGAGCAGCGCCGTGTCGGAGGCGTGCATGCCGAGCTTCTCAAGCTTCTTCTCGCGGACCACGCCGGGCAGGTCCATGTCGACGAGGAACAGCGTGAAGCCGTCGTAGCCTGCGTCGGGGTCGGTCTTCGTGACGAGCACGATGAAGTCCGAGCGGTGCCCGTTCGTGATGTAGGTCTTCGAGCCGTTGATGACGTACTCGTCGCCGTCGCGCACGGCGCGCGTGCGGATGCCGGCGACGTCGGAGCCGGCGTCCGGCTCGGTGATGCCGAGCGAGGAGATCTTCTCGCCCTTGATCGACGGGACGAGGTAGCGCTGCTTCTGCTCCTCGGTGCCGAACAGGAAGATCGGCGGGGTCGCCATGTCGGTGTGCACGGCGATGCCCATCGCCAGGCCACCCGAGTGCGAGCGGGCCATCTCCTCGGCGAGCACGAGGTTGCAGTAGTAGTCGCCGCCCTGCCCGCCGTACTCCTCGGGGTAGGAGAGCCCGAGGAAGCCCAGCTCGCCCATGCGCCGGAAGACCGAGTCGGGGAACGTCGTCTCCTCCCACTCGTCGGCGTGCGGCGCGAGCTCCTTCTCGACGAAGCCGCGGATCGACTCGCGCAGGCGCTCGTGCTCGTCGGTGAAGATGAAGTGGCGCTGCTTGGACCCGAAGTCTGGCTTGAGGACGTTCTCGGCGGTGGCCATGCGGGGCGGGCTCCTTGCGACGATCGGCGGGGTGGCCCGGACGGTAGCGGAGCCCGCGGTCGAAGTAAACAGTGGCACTTCCCACTTCTTGCATCCGGTGGCAGGTGCTACGGTCCCGCCCGTGCCGTACGCCACCCTGCGCTACGACGTCGCGGAGAGCGGCGTCGCGACGATCGCCCTCGATCAGCCGGACACGCGCAACGCGCTCTCGGACGAGCTGCTCGACGACCTGATCGCGGCGTTCACGGCGGCGCGCGACGACGACGCGGTGCGCTGCGTCGTGCTCGCCTCGACGCACGCGACGACGTTCTCCGCGGGCGGCAACCTCGCCGGCTTCGCCGCCGACGTCCCGCTCGTGCACAAGCACGTCGCCACGGAGCGCTTCCCGCGCCTCTTCCGCCTGATCGGGGAGCTCGGCAAGCCGACGATCTGCGCTGCGGGGGGCCACGTGCTCGCCGGCGCGCTGGGCCTGGCGCTCGCCTGCGACCTGATCGTCGCCAAGGAGGGAGCCACGTTCGGCACGCCCGAGATCAACGTCGGCGTGTTCCCGTTCATGATCATGGCGCTGATCTACCGCAACGTCCCGCGCAAGAAGACGACGGAGCTGCTGCTGCTCGGCGAGCGCATCGACGCGCACGAGGCGGAGCGCATCGGGATCGTCAACCGCGTCGTCGCGGCGGACGCCTTCGACGCGGCGGTCGACGAGTGGGCGAGCAAGCTCGCGGCGAAGTCGCCGGTGCTGATGAAGCTCGGCAAGGACGCGATCTTCCGCCAGCAGGACATGGCGTTCGCCGACGCGCTCGAGTTCCTCCACGCCCAGCTCACGATCGCCTTCTCGACGGAGGACATCCAGGAGGGCGTGCGCGCCTTCTTCGAGCAGCGCGACCCCGTCTGGACCGGCCGATGAGCGAGACGACCGCGCCCGCGTCGCTCCTGCGCCCGCTCGTCGAGGACCTCCACGCCCGCCGCGAGCGCGCGCGTCTGGGCGGCGGCGAGGAGAAGATCGCCAAGCAGCACGCCGACGCAAAGCTCACGGCGCGCGAGCGGCTCGCGCTGCTCGTCGACGAGGGGACCTTCACCGAGCTCGGCATCCACGGCCGGCCGCACTTCTCGCAGGTCGCGATGCAGGGCCGCGACGCGCCGGCCGACGGCGTCATCACCGGCTACGGCCGGGTCGACGGGCGCATGGTCGCCGTCTGCGCCTACGACTTCACCGTGATGGCCGGCTCGATGGGCATGACCGGCGAGCTCAAGGTCACGCGCCTGCGCGAGCTCGCGCTCACGAAGCGGATCCCGTTCATCTGGCTGCTGGACTCGGCCGGCGCGCGGATCCAGGAAGCCGTCGGCTCGCTGTTCGCCGGCTCGGGCTTCCTCTTCCGCGAGGAGGTCGTGATGAGCGGCGTGATCCCGCAGATCGCCGCGCTGATGGGCCCGTGCGCCGCCGGCACCGCGTACATCCCGGGGCTGGCCGACTTCGTGCCGATGGTCAAGGGGCGCGGCTCGATGGCGCTCGCCGGGCCACACCTCGTGCGCGCGGCCGTGGGTGAGGACGTGACCCAGGAGGAGCTGGGCGGCTCGCGCGTGCACTGCCGCAAGTCGGGCGTCGGCGACCTCGAGGTCGCCTCCGACGAGGAGTGCATCGAGCGCATCAAGCAGTACCTCTCGTACTTCCCGCAGCACTGCGAGGAGCGGCCGCCGCTCGTCGCGAGCGCCGACCCGGTCGATCGCATGGACGAGGAGCTGCTCGACGTGCTGCCCGAGTCCAACCGCAAGCCCTACGACATGTACGAGGTGATCCGCCGGATCGTCGACGACGGCGAGTGGTTCGACCTCAAGCCGCAGTGGGCGAAGACGATCATCACCTGCCTCGCGCGGATGGGCGGGCGGCCCGTCGGGATCGTCGCCAACCAGCCCAAGCAGCTCGGCGGGATCCTCGACAACGACTCCGCCGACAAGGCGGCGCGCTTCGTCAACCTCTGCAACGCCTACGGGATCCCGCTGCTGTTCCTCCAGGACGTGCCGGGCTTCATGGTCGGCACGAAGGTCGAGCAGGCGGGGATCATCCGCCACGGCGCGAAGATGCTCTACGCGGTCGCCAACGCGACCGTCCCGAAGATCACGGTCGTGATCCGCAAGGCCTACGGCGCCGGCTACTACGTCATGTGCGGACGCGCCTACGAGCCCGACCTGATCGTCGCCTGGCCGAGCGCCGAGATCAGCGTGATGGGCGCCGAGGGCGCGGTCGAGATCGTGTTCCGCAAGCAGGTCGAGGCCGCCGCCGACCCGGCCGCCAAGAAGGCCGAGCTGATCGCCGAGTACCGCAGGATCATCGACGTCTACATCGCCGCGGGCAACGACATGATCGACGACGTCATCGACCCCCGCGAGACCCGCCCAACGGTCATCCGCGCGCTCGAGATGGCCGAGCACAAGCGGGTGGAGCGGCCGTGGAAGCGGAATGGGGTTGTGCCGGTATGAGGCTCGGAGTTGTCAGTTGCCAGCTGACAGTTCAGTGAGCTTCAGAGCGGGGCCGGTCGTCGGATGAGGCCGTTGAGGGTTCGGGCGACCTCGTCGAGCTGGTCGGGCTCATGGCATGCGAGGCCTCGGGCTTCGGCGCGCAGCAGCCAGTGCTCGAGCTCGTACAGCGAGCCGCGTGCGATCACGAGCAGTCGACGTTTGTCTGCCAAGTGCCAGCGTCCGCCTGCTTCGGCGATGTTGGCGCCGACTGAATCGGCTGCACGCACGAGCTGCATGCCAACG
>DAIOGP010000169.1:0-4067 GCA_036745135.1 Solirubrobacteraceae bacterium | reverse complement strand
GCCGTCGCGACGCTGTTCGGGAGCTGCCAGCGGCGCGCGAGGACGCCGCCGACGACCGCGTGGTCGACGCCCAGCTCGCGCCGCTCACGGTGCACGCGTTCCTCCGGCGTGCGGGCGGTGCGGTGGATCTCGGCCGGATAGCCGGGGTAGGCGTGCATCAGGACGAGCTTGCCGACGTCGTGCAGCAGCGAGGAGACCAGCAGGCGATCGCGGTACTCGATCTCGGCCTCCTTGGCGAGCCGGTCGCCCGCGCGCTGCGTCGCGACGCCGTGCAGGCGAAACCGCTCCGGCGCGGCCTCCCAGATCGTCGAGCGCTCGAAGAAGTCGAACGTGCGCACGTGCCCGACGTGCTCCTGTACGACGTCGGCCGACAGCACCTCGACCGCGTCGACGATGCTCGCGATGCGACCCCGGCGCTTGCCCGACTGGGCGTTCGCCAGCCGCAGGACGGCGATCACGAGCGCGATGTCGGACTCCACCGCCGCCACGACCTCCCCTGGCGAGGGGCGGTCGCCGGCGATCACCCGCAGGACGCGGTCGCGCGACTCCGCGAGCGCGGGGAAGTGCTCCAGCGCCTCGAACGCCGCCGTGAGGCGACGGCCGTGGCCTTCGTTGTGGTGGCGCTGCCCCGCGTTGAGCGGGGAGACGGCCTGGAGCGAAGCGCGGGTCATGCGGGGTGGGGCATCCTGTCGTCCGGGAGCTGGCACAGCGCGTCGGCCGCCACGGAGCGGCCCTTGCCCCCGGGGTATCGGCAGGCGCTCGGCCCTTGTTTAGCGGCGACAGGCGCGCGGAATCCGGCTCTCAGAGCGCGAGGGCCGCGTCGATGCGACGCAGCGACTCCTCGCGGCCGAGGAGCTCGAGGCTCTCGAAGATGCCCGGGGAGATCGTGCGCCCGGCGATCGCGACCCGCACGGGCTGGAAGACGTCCTTGGGCCGCACCCCGCGCCGCTCGGCCACGCCGCGCAATCCGGCCTCGATCGGCGCGACGGTGAACGGGTCGGCCGCCGCCAGCGCGGCGCGCGCCTCGCCGAGCGCGTCGGCGCCGCCGTCCGCGCCGATCGTCCGCGCGAACGCGTCCGGATCGTCCGCCGGACCGTCGAAGAAGAAGCCGCACAGCGGCCAGAACTCCGACAGCGTCTGCATCTTCTCCTGCGCGAGCCCGGCCGCGGCGACGAGCCCCTGGCGGCCGGTGAACGCCTCGAGCCGGGTCGCGAGCTCGTCGACGGGGAGCTCGCGCAGGTAGTGCCCGTTCATCCAGCGCAGCTTCTGCTCGTCGAACACCGCCGGCGAGCGCGACACGCGCTCGAGCGAGAACCGCTCCTGCAGCTCGGCGGTGCTGAAGAACGTCGTCTCGGCGTCCGCTCCCCAGCCGAGCAGCGCGAGGTAGTTGCGCACGGCCTCGGGCAGGTAGCCGGCGTCGCGCAGCTCCTGCACGGAGGCCGCGCCGTGGCGCTTGGAGAGCTTCTTCCCGTCGGGCCCGTGCAGCAGCGGCAGGTGGGCGTAGGCGGGCGGCTGCGCGCCGAGGGCCTCGATGACGAGCAGCTGCTTCGGCGTGTTCGACAGGTGGTCCTCGCCGCGAACGACGTGCGTGATCTCCGCGTCGAGGTCGTCGATCGCGACGGCGAAGTTGTAGAGGACCGAGCCGTCGGCGCGCGCGATGACCGGGTCGTCGAGGTGCACGTGCTCGAACCGCGCCTCGCCGCGGATCACGTCGTGGACGACGGTCGCGCCCTCGTCGGGAACCCGCAGGCGCACCGCGCCCTGCGCCTCGGGCTCGCCGCGGTACCCCCGGCCGCCGTGCGCGTCGCGCCACGCCTTGACGTCCTCCCCGGTCGCGCTGGAGCGGTACGCGTGGCCCGAGTCGAGCAGCCGCGCGAGCGCCTGCGCGTGGCGATCGGCGCGCTCGGACTGGAACACCGGCCCCTCGTCCCAGTCGAGCTCGAGCCAGCGCAGCGCCTCGAGGATCTGCGCGACGTTCGCCGGCGTCGAGCGCTCGCGATCGGTGTCCTCGATCCGCAGCAGCAGCGTCCCGCCCCGGCCGCGGGCCAGGAGCCAGTTGTAGAGTGCGGTCCGCGCGCCGCCGATGTGGAGCGCGCCCGTCGGCGAAGGAGCGAAGCGAACCCGCATGCAGGCCGGATGCTAGTCGGCGCCCACGTCTCCCCGGCGGGCGGCCTCGCCAAGGCGATCGAGCGCGGCGTCGAGCGTGACTGCCGCGCCATCCAGATCTTCAACCAGTCACCGCGGATGTGGCGCCCGACGGCGTACACCGAGGAGGACTTCGCCGCCTTCCGCGCCGCGCGCGCCGGCTCGGGCGTCGACGCGGTGCTGATCCATGCCGTCTACCTCGTCAACTGCGCGAGCGAGGATCCCGAGATCCTGGCCAAGTCGAGCGCGTCGCTGATCCACTCGCTGCGCGTCGGCGACGCGATCGAGGCCGACGGCGTCGTGCTGCACGCCGGCTCGGCGAAGGGCGGCGACGTCGGCGCGGCGATCGCCCGGGTCGGTCCCGTGCTGCGCGAGGCGCTCGCGGAGTCCGACCGCTGCCCGCTGCACCTCGAGGACACGGCCGGGGCCGGCGGGACGCTCGGCCGCTCGTTCGAGGAGCTCGCCGCGCTGCTCGAGGCCGCCGGCGGGGACGGGCGCCTGGGCGTGTGCCTGGACTCCTGCCACCTCTACGCCTCCGGCTACGACGTGCGCACGGTCGGCGCGCTCGACGCGGTGCTCGGGGAGTGCGACGCCGCGCTCGGCCTCGACCGCCTGCGGTCGCTGCACCTCAACGACTCGCAGAGCGCATTCGGGTCCAATCGCGACCGCCACGCGATGCTGGGCCGCGGCGAGCTCGGCGACGAAGGCTGCGCGGTGTTCCTGTCCGAGCCGCGTTTCGAGGGCCTGCCGTGCGTGCTCGAGACGGGCGCCGACGGCGCCCCCGGGCTCGCGGACGTGCACCAGATGCTCGCGCTGCGCGAGCGCGGGCTCGCGGCGCGCGGGATCTGACCCGCGGGACGCGCTCGGCGTCTCGCGCGGCGCCTACGCCGCGAGCGCCGCCGAGCCGAGGATCGAGTCGAGCTCGGCGCGCAGGCCGGCGCTGACCGTGACCCTGAACCCCGGGCCGAGCCGCAGCGTGCGCTCCCCCAGCTCGAGCACGACCTCCGACTCGCCGGGGAAGTTCTCGAGCACGTGCTTGAGCTCGTCAACGACCGAGGCGGGCAGGCGCGCGGCGTCGAGCCGCAGGCGCAGCTGGGACGGACCCGCCGCGCGCGTGGCGGCTTGGGCGCGCGCGGCCTCGATCTCGTCCGCGCCAGGGTCGAACAGCTCGGCCTCCTGGACGACGAGCGTCGTCTTCCCGGCCTCCTTGTGGTCCACCCGTCCGCGCACCACCAGCACGCGATCGACGTCGATCGCGCCGCCGTTGGCCTCGAGCGACTTGCCGAAGATCATGATCTCGACCATGCCCTCGAGGTCGTCGAGCGTCGCGAACATCATCGGGTCGCCGTTCTTCGTGCGGATCTTGCGCGCCTGGGTGATGATCCCGCCAACGGTGACCCGCTCGCCGTCCTTGCGGCTCGCGAGGTCGGCGAGCGGGCAGTCGACCCGCAGCCGCAGGGCCTCGCGCACGCGCTTGAGCGGGTGCGCCGAGATGAAGATGCCGATCGACTCCTTCTCCATCGCCAGCAGCTCCGGCTGGGGCGCCTCCTCGGCCGGGATCGGGGGGTAGCTCGGCAGCGCGAACGCGGCTGCGGCGTCCGAGCCGGGCTCGGCGGCGTCGCCGAGGTCGAAGATCGACCCCTGGCCGATGAGCGCGTCCTGCTGGGCCTTCTGACCGGCGCCCTGCGCCTGCTCGAGGACCTCGAGCATCCCGCGTCGCGTCGCGCCGGTCGACCCGAACGCCCCGCACTTGATCAGCGCCTCGATCGCCTTCTTGTTCACGGCGCGCGCGTCGACGCGCTCGCAGAAGTCCCACAGCGAGGTGAAGGCGCCACCCTCGGCGCGCGCCCGCTTGATCGCCTCGACCGCCTGGTAGCCGACGCCCTTGACCGCGTCGAGCCCGAAGCGGATCGTCGCGCCGG
>DAIOGP010000168.1:0-4100 GCA_036745135.1 Solirubrobacteraceae bacterium | reverse complement strand
CGTTCTTCAACGGCTATCGGCCGCAGTTCTACTTCCGCACCACGGACGTCACCGGAGTCGCGAACCTGCCCGAGGGCACGGAGATGGTCATGCCCGGCGACAACGTGCAGATGACGATCGAGCTGATCCAGCCGATCGCCATGGACCAGGGCCTGCGCTTCGCGATTCGCGAGGGCGGCCGCACGGTCGGTTCCGGCGTCGTCACAGAAGTCGTCGAGTAACCGGCCGGACCGGAGGGTCGGGCGTCCGCCCGGCCCTCACCCATGAAGCTCACGATACGACCAGGGGGCGGGCCCCGAGAACCGGGGACTCGCCCTCAGCACGCAATCAGCGCGCGATCCAGCACCGACGCATGACCGGATTGGAACCAGCCAGGTGGCAACGCTAACTCAGAACAAGATCAGGATCAGGCTCAAGGCCTACGACCACTCGGCGATCGAGGCGGCCGCGAAGGAGATCGTCGAGACGGCGGCTCGCACCGGCGCGACGGTGTCGGGTCCCGTGCCCCTGCCGACGGAGAAGAACGTCTACTGCGTGATCCGGTCGCCGTTCAAGGACAAGGACTCGCGCGAGCACTTCGAGATCCGGACGCACAAGCGCCTGATCGACATCCATCAGCCGACGCCCAAGACCGTCGACTCGCTCCAGCGGCTCGACCATCTGCCGGCCGGCGTCGACATCGAGATCAAGCTCTGACCCGATGGCCGCGATCCTCGCCAAGAAGCTCGGGATGACGCAGCTGTTCGAGGCCGACGGCCGGGTCGAGCGCGTCACGGTGCTGGCCGCCGGGCCGTGCCCGGTGACCGCCGTCCGGACGACCGAGCGCGACGGCTACGACGCCGTGCAGCTCGGCTTCGACGAGGTCGCGGAGCGCAAGCTCACGCGTCCCGAGCGCGGCCACCTCGCCAAGGCCGGCGCGCCGCCGATGCGGACGCTCGTCGAGTTCCGCGACGCCGGCGCCGGGCTCGCGATCGGCGACACCGTGACCGTCGAGACGTTCGCCGTCGGCGACAAGCTCAAGATCGCGGGGGTCTCGAAGGGCAAGGGGTTCCAGGGCACGGTCAAGCGGCACAACTTCTCGCGCGGCCCCGTCAGCCACGGCTCGCACAACGTCCGCGCTCCCGGCTCGATCGGCGCCTCGGCGACGCCGTCGCGCGTCTTCAAGGGGATCCGCGGCCCGGGCCAGATGGGCAACCGGCGCGTCACGCAGCGCGGGCTCGAGGTCGTGCGCGTGATCGCGGACGACAACCTGCTCCTGGTGCGCGGCTCCGTCCCCGGTCCGACCGGCGCCACGGTGGAGGTGCGTACGGATGGCTGACGCTCCCCGTCTCGGCGCAGCGGGCAAGGTCGCGCTCGACGCGGCCGCGTTCGGCGCCTCGTTCAACGGCCCGCTGGTGCACGAGTCGGCGCGCGCGGAGCTGAACGCGCGTCGCCGCGGCACCGCGGCGACGAAGACCCGCGGCATGGTCCGAGGCGGCGGCGCCAAGCCGTGGCGCCAGAAGGGCACCGGTCGCGCCCGCGCCGGCTCGTCGCGGTCCCCGCTGTGGACCGGCGGCGGCACGGTCTTCGGCCCGAGCCCCCGGTCCTTCACGTTCAAGGTCAACCGCAAGGCGCGCCGCGCGGCGCTGCGCAGCGCCCTGTCGCTGCACGCCGAGCGCGGCTCGCTCGCGGTGCTGGACGTCGCGGGCTTCGACGCGCCGTCGACGCGTCGCGCCGCCGAGCTGCTCGCCGGCTGGGACGGCGCCCGGCCGACGCTCGTCCTGCTCGCGAACGAGGAGGTCGCCACGGCCAAGTCGTTCCGCAACCTGGCGCGGGTCTCGGTCCTGCCGGCCGAGGCCGCGGGCGTGGCCGACATCGTCGGGGCCGCCACGCTGCTCGTCTCCGAGGCGGCGCTCGAGAGCCTGACCGCTCGCGCGACGCGGACCCCGCGCGACGCGGAGGAGGCCGTCGGATGAACCCCGAGCTCGTCATCCTGCGCCCGATCGTCTCCGAGAAGAGCTACGCGCTCGCCGCCGCCGATCGCTACACGTTCCGCGTCCATCCCGATGCGCACAAGACGCTGATCCGCCAGTCCGTCGAGGCGCTGTTCGACGTCAACGTCGTCGATGTGCGCACGATGAGCGTGAAGTCCAAGCCCAAGCGCCGCGGGCACACCGCCGGCCGCACGCGCACGTGGAAGAAGGCGATCGTGCAGGTCAAGCCGGGTCAGACGATCCCGATCTTCCAGGGCCTCGAGGGGCTGACCTGATGCCGATCCGCAAGCCCAAGCCGACGAGCCCCGGACGCCGCTTCGCGACCTACGCGGACTTCGCCGAGATCACGAAGACGACGCCCGAGAAGTCCCTCACCGAAGGGCTCAAGAAGAGCGGCGGCCGCAACGCCAACGGTCGCAAGACGTCCCGCCACCGCGGCGGCGGCGCGAAGCGGCTCTACCGCAAGATCGACTTCAAGCGCCGCAAGGACGGGGTGCCGGCGAAGGTCGCCGCGATCGAGTACGACCCCAATCGGTCGGCCTACATCGCGCTGCTCCACTACGTCGACGGCGAGAAGCGCTACATCCTCGCGCCGCAGCGGCTGCAGGTCGGGTCGATGGTCGAGTCCGGCGAGCACGCGGACATCCAGGTCGGCAACTGCCTGCCGCTCGGCAACATGCCGACGGGCACCGTCGTCCACAACGCCGAGCTCCAGCCCGGGCGCGGCGGGCAGCTCGGGCGCGCCGCCGGCACGTCGATCCAGCTCGTGGCCAAGGACGCCGGCATGGTCACGCTGCGCCTGCCCTCGGGCGAGATGCGCCTGGTCCGGGCCGAGTGCCGCGCGACGATCGGATCGATCGGCAACGCCGACCACCAGAACGTGACGATCGGCACCGCTGGCCGCAAGCGCCACATGGGCGTTCGCCCGCAGACGCGCGGCACGGCGATGAACCCCGTCGACCACCCGCACGGCGGCGGCGAGGGTTCGACCACGCCGGGTCGCCACCCCGTCACGCCCTGGGGCGTGCCGACGCTCGGGTACCGGACGCGCAAGAAGCGCAAGGCGTCGGATCGCTACATCGTTCGCGGCCGACGCCGCGGGAAGAAGCGCTGAGAGGCGGGCTATGAGTCGTTCGAGCAAAAAGGGACCGTGGGTCGAGGAGCGCCTGATGCGACGCATCGAGGCCCTGAACCAGGCGGGCACGAAGCAGATGGTCAAGACCTGGTCGCGCGCTTCGACGATCTTCCCCGACATGGTCGGGCACACGATCGCGGTCCACGACGGGCGCAAGCACGTCCCGGTGTTCGTCTCGGAGTCGATGGTCGGGCACAAGCTGGGCGAGTTCGCGCCGACGCGCCTGTTCCGCGGGCACGCCGGCAGCGGGAAGATGCGCTAGGGGCATCGCGATGACCGACGAGCAGCAGCAGCCCGAACCCGAGGAGACCGCGTCGACCGACGAGGTCGAGCCGACCCCGGCGGGCGAGGCGCAAGCCGCCGCGGGCAACGAGCCCGCGGCCGCCGCGACGCCGAAGCCCCGCCGCGCGCGCCGGGCCAAGGCTGAGGCCGAGCCGGATGCGCCCGCGAAGGCTGAGCCCGAGGCGACCGAGGACGCGCCGGCGCCGGCGAAGCGTCGGACGCGCCGCACGCCGGCGCCCGCAGAGCCCGCGTCGCCCGCCACGGCGCCGCGCGCCGCGCGCGCGCCAGGCTCCGCGCCCCCCGTCGTGCGCGCGCAAGCTCGCTACGTCCGCAGCTCGGCGCGCAAGGCGCGCATGGTCTGCGAGCACATCCGCGGCAAGCCGGTGCCCGAGGCCCGTGCGGCGCTGGCGTTCTCGCCCCGCGCGGTCGCGCGCGACTGGTCGAAGCTGCTCGAGTCGGCGATCGCGAACGCCGAGCACAACCACGAGCTCGTCGGCGACGAGCTGCGCGTGCTCACCGCCTTCGCGGACGAGGGTCCGACGCTCAAGCGATTCCGGCCCCGCGCCATGGGCCGCGCGACCAAGATCCGCAAGCGGACCAGCCACCTCACGATCACGCTCACGCCGAAGGAGTAGCCCCAGCCATGGGTCAAAAAGTCCATCCCGAGTCGATGCGCGTGGGGTACATCCACGACTGGAAGTCGAACTGGT
>DAIOGP010000167.1:0-4109 GCA_036745135.1 Solirubrobacteraceae bacterium | reverse complement strand
TCCGGCCGCACGCGACGCTCGGCGGCCTCGCGTTGATCCGCGCGGGGTCGTGGCTCGCGACGCGCGGCGGTCCGCCGGCGCGGGAGCCGCTCGCCGCCGCCGAGCCCGGGCGAGCGCCCGCGTGAGCGCCGCGCGCGCCCGTGCGACGCCGGACGAGGGGTAGGCTGCCATAGCCGTGTCAGCGCGCTTCTCGATCGCCCAGGTGACGCCGTTCCCGTGGGAGGTGCACCACGAGGTCAACGACCACGTCGCGCGGCTGGCCGACGAGCTCTGCGCGCGCGGCCATCGCGTGCTGATCGTGGCGCCGTCGACCTCGGGCGAGCTCGTGCGCGACTCGCGGCGGCTGATCCGCGCCGCGCGCGGCAACGGCGCCGGCCTCCTCGAGGATCCCGGCTGCGTGCGCGTGCTGGGCGTCGGCGAGGTGCTCGCGGTCGCCCCCGGGCGTCGTGCGGGGCCGCTCGCCGTGCCGCTCGACGTCGCCCGCACGATCGAGGACGTGCTCAGCATCGCGCCGCTCGACTTCGTCCATGTGCACGAGCCCTTCTCCCCGAGCGCCGGGAGCGCCGCGCTGCGCCACTCGCGCGCGTTGAACGTCGCGACCTTCCACGCCCCGACCGAGCGGCTGCTCTCGACCCAGGTGGCGCGGCGCTTCGTCGAGCTGTTCTTCGGACGCCTCGACGCGCGCATCGCGAGCTACGCGGCGACCGCGGAGCTGATGGACCATTACTTCCCGGCCGACTACCGCGTGATCGGCCCCGGTGCCGAGGTGCGCGAACGCGCGACGCGCGAGCCCGGCCCGGTGCGGATCCTGTTCTGCGCCGAGGAGGAGCGGGGGGGCCTGCGCCTGTTCATCCGCGCGCTCCGGCGCCTGCCGGCGGACCTCGACTGGCGCGCGACGGTGTGGTCGCGCACGGGCGGCGAGCCCGCGACGACGACCCCGCTCGGCCCGTTGCGAGCGCGCGTCACGTTCGCCGGGCCGCGCGAGGGCTCCGAGGCCTCCGAGCTCGCTCGCGCCGACGTGCTCGTCGCGGCGTCGACCGGCGCGGCGCCCGCCCCCGGCGTGCTCCTGCGCGCCTTGGCGGGCGGCGCGGTGCCGCTTGCGCCCAGGCTGCGCGTCTACGAGGAGGCGCTCGGCGACGGCGAGCACGGGCTGCTGTTCGAGCCGGGCGACGCCGACACGCTGGCCGCGCAGCTCGCCCGGCTCGTGCGCGACGACGAGCTGCGCCGCCGGCTGCACGACGCCGCGACGCCGCGACGCCCGGCGCTCGCCTGGGCCCGCGTCGCCGACGAGGTGGAGCAGGTCTACGCGGCGGTCGCGGCGCGGCGCCACGTCGACCGGTCCGACGCCGCGTTGCGCAAGCGGCTGGCGGGACGGCCGCTGATCGACGTCGACCTGCACATGCACACCGACCACTCGCACGACTGCGCCACGCCGGTCGAGCTGCTGCTCGCCACCGCGCGGGAGCAGCGCCTCGGCGCGATCGCCGTGACCGACCACAACGAGATCTCCGGAGCGCTCGACGCCCGCGCCAAGGCCGACGGGATCAAGGTGATCGTCGGGGAGGAGATCAAGACGTCGAGCCAGGGTGAGGTGATCGGCCTGTTCCTCGAGCGCAAGATCCCGCGCGGCCTGACGCTGGAGGAGACGATCGCCGAGATCCGCGCCCAGGGCGGGCTCGTCTACGTGCCGCATCCCTTCGACCGGCTGCACGCCGTGCCCGACTACCAGCACATGCTCGGCGTGCTCGACCAGATCGACGCGATCGAGGTCTTCAACCCGCGCGTGGCGATCGCGGCCTTCAACGAGGAGGCCGCCCGCTTCGCGGCCAAGTACCGCCTGGTCGCGGGCGCCGGCTCCGACGCGCACGTGGCCCAGGGGCTCGGCTCGGTGCGCATCCGCATGCGCGACTTCGACGGCCCCCAGGAGTTCCTGCAGTCGCTGCGCGACGCCGACATCGTGCACAAGCCGACGAGCCTGCTCTTCGTCCAGGCGCTGAAGTTCCTGCAGACGAAGGCCACCCCGCCGACCGCGAGGCGTGCAGCGCGCGACCGGCGCATCCGCCGCGCGACGCGTGGGACCTGAAACTGGCGATGCACGCGCAAGGACAAGCCGGCGAGCCGTCAAATCCCCGCGGGACGATGCCGGCGACCGACGACGAGATACGGGAGAAGTACCTCGAGCGCGCGATCCGCGAGCTCAACTCGTTCTCGCGCGACCTGCAGGAATGCCACCACTGCCCGCGCGGCAACCTGATGCCGGTGCTCGGCTCGGGCCACCCCCAGGCCGACGTGTTCCTGATCAAGTACGCGCCGACGCCGGCGGAGATCGAGGAGGGCGTCGCCTTCTACGGCCGGACCGGCACCGCTTTGATGAAGTCGCTGCGCCGCCTCGCGATCGACCCGCTCGCCGTCTACGGCACGCTGTGCGTCAAGTGCCCGGTCGCGGACACGACGCTCGCCGGCCCCGAGTGCATCGCCCGGCTGGTCGAGGAGCTCGCGATCGTCCAGCCGAAGATCGTCGTCGTGATGGGCCCTGAGGCCCTCGAGACGCTGAACGAGCTCGACCTGCCGCTCGCGCGGCAGGTCACCTCCGAGCCCGGCGTGCTCCAGCGTCTGACGCCGTCGATCGAGGCGCTCTACGTGCCGAACATCGACGAGTCGCTGGACGAGGAGCAGACCAAGCGCGCGTTCTGGAGCGCCTTCAAGGTGCTGGGCGAGTGGTACGCGGACCTGCCGCCCTACTAGCCGCCTACGGCGGTGCGCTCGCCTACCTGCTGCTCGCGCCCGTCCTGCCGACGATCGCCGACGACCGCACGGCCGCGTCGCTCTCCGGGGCCGTCGGCGCCGCCGTCCTCGGGCTCTGCGCGATCGCCCTCGCCGCCGCCTGGAACGAGACGACCGGACTCGCCCTGATCGCGCTCGGCGCCGGGTTGCTCGCCATCACGCTCGCCGCCGCGGACGCGACCGCGGCGGCGACCATCGGCAAGCTGCTCTTCGCCAGCGCAGCCGGCCTGCTGCTGGCGCGCGCCTTCGCGTCGCCCTCGGCGCTCGTCGCGATCCCGGTGTTCGTCGCCGCGATCCAGGCGGCGACCGTGCTCGGGGCGCCGGCGACGACCGTGATCCGCGACCGCGCCGAAGCGGCCGACGTGCTGACGTTCCCGCTCCCCGCCTGGGGCGACGGCGCGGCGGGCGCGAAGCTCGGCCTCGTCGAGATCCTGTTCCTCGCATGCTTCGCGGGGTTCGCGTGGCGCTACGGCCTGCGCCGGGCGCCGACGGCCTGCGCGCTGGTCGCCGCGGTCGTCGCGACCGTCGCGTTCAGCGTCGCCGCCGATCGGACCCTGCCGGCGCTGCCCGGGCTCGCGCTGGCGCTGCTGCTCCCGAACCTCGACCGCGTCGCCGCGGTGCTGCGCGGCGCTCACGCCCGCGAGGCCGCGCGGTCGGGCAACCACTAGACTCGCTGCAATGGACCTCGAAGAGCACACGCTCGAGGCGGCCGGCGAGCGCTGCGAGGAGTGCGGCGCGCTGCTGACGGAGCGCGAGCTCGAGCTCGCGCTCGAGGCCGGCGGACCGACGCTGTGCTCCGTGCACCTCGCCGAGGTCTTCCCGATCGCCGACGAAGAAGCCGGCGAGGCGCAGACCTCGGAGTGAGGCGCTGAGCCAGCGCGCGGTCCCAGGGCTCGAGGACGAGCTGCAGCGGATCGGGCGCCAGCTCGCCGCCGCGTTCCCCCCGCGCGCGCTCCATCCGGCCCGCGCGCTCGACGACCGCGCGCTGCAGCTGGGCGGCGACGACGCGCAGCTGCGCGCGGCGCTGTTCCGGCTCGTCGACGTCACGCCGGCCTGCGACTCGCTCGACGATCTCGCGCGCCACCTCGCGGAGTACGTCGACGAGGTCGAGGACCGGCCGGCGCCGCTCGACGCCGCGCTGCGGGCCGCCGGCGCGCGTCCCGGCCGGCGCGCGCTGGGCCTCGCGGTCGCCGCGGGAGTCCGCCACATGGCGCACCGCTTCATCGTCGGGGCCACGCCGAAGGAGGCGGAGAGCGTGCTCAGACGGCTTTGGCGCGGCGGCATCGCGAGCTCCGTCGACCTGCTCGGCGAGGCGACGGTGACGC
>DAIOGP010000166.1:0-4151 GCA_036745135.1 Solirubrobacteraceae bacterium | reverse complement strand
GCTGGAGCGCTTCGAGGACCTGCGCGAGAGCTTCGTGAAGGTGTTCCCGGCCGACTACAAGCGCGTGCTCGACGAGCAGGCCGACATCGAGATGGCGGCCGGCTGATGGGCGACGTCGGCGGCTTCCTGAAGATCGAGCGTCACGGCGTCGCCTACGACGACCCGAAGGCGCGGATCGAGGGCGAGCACACCTACAAGGAGTTCCTCGTTCGCCGCCCCGACGAGGAGCTGGCCGCGCAGGGCGCGCGCTGCATGGAGTGCGGCGTGCCCTTCTGCCACAACGGCTGCCCCCTGGGGAACCTCATCCCGGACTGGAACGACCTCGTCTTCCGCGGCCGCTGGCGCGAGGCGATCGACCAGCTGCACGCGACGAACAACTTCCCCGAGTTCACCGGGCGCCTGTGCCCCGCGCCCTGCGAGGCGGCCTGCGTGCTCGAGATCCGCGAGGGCGACGCCGTCACGATCAAGCAGATCGAGGTGTCGATCATCGATCACGCCTTCGCCGAGGGCTGGGTCGTCGCGCGGCCGCCGGCGTTCCGCAGCGGGCGCACCGTCGCCGTGGTCGGGTCCGGGCCCGCCGGCCTCGCGGCCGCCGCCCAGCTCAACCAGTCGGGCCACGCCGTCACCGTGTACGAGCGCGACGAGTCCGTCGGCGGCCTCGTGCGCTTCGGCGTGCCGGACTTCAAGATCGAGAAGCGCGTCGTCGAGCGCCGGGTCCGGCTGCTCGAGGCCGAGGGCGTCGAGTTCCGCTGCGGCGTCGACGTGGGGACGGACGTCACCGGCGACGAGCTGGCGGCCGAGCACGACGCGGTCGTGCTCGCGATCGGCTCGCGCGTGCCGCGCGACCTGCCGGTCCCCGGCCGCGAGCTCGACGGCGTCCACTTCGCGATGGACTACCTGTACCAGCGCAACCGCTGGGTCGCGGGCGAGCTCGATGCCGACATCGCGCTGCGGGCCCCGGCGCCGGCGCCTGCCGGCGTGATCAGCGCCGCGGGCAAGCACGTGATCGTCATCGGCGGCGGCGACACCGGCGCGGACTGCGTCGGCAACTCCCACCGCGAGGGCGCCGCCTCGGTCACGCAGCTCGAGCTCCTCGGCGAGCCGCCCGTGCACCGGCCCGACGACGTCACGCCGTGGCCGCTGTGGCCGCTCAAGCTGCGCGGGAGCTACGCGCTCGACGAGGGCGGCGAGCGGCACTTCAGCATGGGGACCACGAGCTTCGAGGGCGCCGACGGCCGCGTCTCGACGCTGCACGGGACGCAGGTCGAGCCCACGCCGCCGTTCGCGGCGATCCCCGGCGGCGAGTTCACGCTGCCGGCCGAGCTCGTGCTGCTCGCGATGGGCTTCCTGCACCCCGAGCGCGACGGGGTCGTCGAGCAGCTCGGCGTGGACCTCGACCAGCGCGGCAACGTCCGCGCGGGCGCCTACGCGACCTCGGTCGACGGCGTCTTCGCGGCGGGCGACGCGCGCCGCGGGCAATCGCTGATCGTGTGGGCGATCAACGAGGGGCGCCAGTGCGCGCGCGTCGTCGACCGCTATCTCGCGCGCCTCGGCGCCGGCAGCGCCGCGGCCGCGTGAGCCGACGGCTGCGGCGCCACGGCTCGAGCGCCCGCGTCCGCTAGCGTTCCATCGATGTCCGTGCTCGCCTACATCGTCGCCATCGCGGTGACCGGCCTGATCGTCGGCGGCCTCGCCCGGCTCGCGCTGCCCGGCAAGGACCCGATGTCGCTCTGGGAGACGATGCTGATCGGCATCGCCGGCTCGCTGGCGGCCGGGGTCCTCGGTTGGCTGATCTTCGGGCGCGGCAGCGGCGGCGTGGTGCTCGCCGTGCTGTGCTCGTCGCTGATCGTGTACTTCATCCGCCGCTCGCGCGGCGGCGGGCTCACGAGCCCGGGCACGCCGCCCGAGCCGCACGCCTGAGCGCGACCGGCCGCTGGGCGTGGCGGTCCCGCCCCGTTGGTAGCGTGCGGCGTTCGCGCCGTCGTCCGAGGGAGACCGCTCCATGGCACCGAAGCTCGCGCTCCGCACCGTCGCCGCCGTCTGCGCCCTGATCGTCGCCGCTCCGGCGAGCGCTGCGCGCGCGCCGGCGAACGACGACTACGCGTCGCAGGCGTTCAACGTCCTGCCGCCCGGCGAGTACGGCGCGCTGCCGCTGACGCCGAACTCGACCGACCAGCTGCTGCTCTACGACGGCCTGACGCCGCTCGGCGGGAACGTCGGGGCGCGCGACGTGACGCGGTACTTCAAGCCCGAGCGCTTCGGCGACCCGCGCATGCAGGGGCGTCGTGAGGCGACCGGTCGCCGCGGGCTGACCCTGATCCGCGACAGCTACGACGTCCCGCACATCTTCGGCAAGCGGCGCGCCGACGTGCTCTTCGGCGCGGGCTGGGTGACGGCCGAGGACCGTGGGCTGTTCATCCAGCTGATCCGCGGCCCCGCGCGGCTGACGGCGCTCGACGCGCCGGGCTTCGATCCGCTCTCGCTCGCCACCTCGGGCCGCCAGTTCGTCTCGAGCGCCCGGACCGAGGTGCGCCTGCGCCGCGAGCGCACGGCATTCCTGCGCCGCGGCGCGCGCGGCCGTCAGGCGCTCGCCGACGTCGACGCCTACGTGGCCGGCATCAACGCCTACATCCGCGCGAAGCAGGTCGCCGTGGCGCCCTGGACGAGCAACGACGTGCTCGCCGCCGCGTCGCTGATCGGCGCCGTCTTCGGTCGCGGCGGCGGCGACGAGGTGCGCTCGGCGCAGCTGCTCGCCGCGCTGCAGCAGCGGCTCGGCGCCGCTCGCGGCCTCAGCGTGTGGCGCGACCTGCGCTCCGGGCTCGACCCCGAGACGCCGGTCACGACGACGCGGCGGTTCCCCTACGAGACGCCCGTCACGAGCGGCGCGACGCCCGGCTCGGCGATCGTCGACGCCGGCTCGCTGAGTGCCGCGGCGGCGCGCAACGCCGCAGCCGCGGGTTCCGCGGCGCGGCCGATGTCGAATTCGCTGCTCATCGGTGCCGCGCGCTCGCGAACTGGTCATCCGCTCGCGGTCATGGGCCCGCAGGTCGGCTACTTCTATCCGCAGTTCCTGATGGAGCTCGACATGCATGGCGGCGGCATCGACGCCCGCGGCGCGGCCTTCCCTGGCGTCTCGCTGTACGTGCTGCTCGGCCGCGGCAAGGACTACGCGTGGAGCGCGACCTCGTCGGGCTCGGACAACATCGACCAGTACGTCGAGGAGCTGTGCAACACCGACGGCTCGCCGCCGACGCGCGCCTCGACCGCCTACGTCCGCAACGGCAGGTGCACCCCGATGACGACGTTCGACGCGGGGAAGCTCACGGGGGGTGGCCGCCCCGACGAGCAGGTCGTCCTCACGCGCACGGTCCACGGCCCGGTGACGGGCACGGTGACCGTCGGCGGCAGGCCCTACGCCGTCACGAGCCGGCGCTCGACGCGCGGTCGCGACGGGCTCAGCGCGCTCGCCTTCATGGACCTCAACGACAACGCCGTGCGCTCGGCGAAGGACTTCGTCCGCGTCATGAACCAGGTCGAGTTCACGTTCAACTGGAGCTACGTCGACGATCGCGACATCGCGTTCTTCTCCTCCGGGCGCCTGCCGCTGCGCGCGCCGGGAACCGACCCGAGCCTGCCGACGCTGGGCACCGGGAAGTACGAGTGGCGCGGGTGGCTCCCGGGCGCCGCGCACCCGCAGGCGATCAACCCGCGCGGCGGTCTGCTGCTCAGCTGGAACAACAAGCCCGCGACCGCGTTCGGCGCCTCGGACTCGAAGTGGAGCTACGGGCCGGTCCACCGCGTCGACCTGTTCACCGGTTTCACGTCACGAATGACGCTTCCGGGCCTCGTCGGCGTGATGAACCGTGCCGCGACGCAGGACCTGCGCGCGCTGCGGGTCTGGCCCGAGATCCGAGCGGTGCTCGGGGCCGCGGCGCCTGACGCCCGCACGGCGCAGGCCGCGCAGCTGATCGACGACTGGCGGGCCGCCGGCGCGAGCCGCATCGACCGCGACCTCGACGGCAAGATGGACGCGCCCGGCGCCGCCGTGCTCGACCAGGCGTGGCGCAAGCTCGCCGATGCGGCGCTCGAGCCCGTGGTCGGCCCGCAGCTGTCCGACCTCGCCCGGGTCGTCACGCGCGACGACGCCCCCG
>DAIOGP010000165.1:0-4154 GCA_036745135.1 Solirubrobacteraceae bacterium | reverse complement strand
CGGCGCGAGCGGCATGCGCGGCATGCCGACGATCCACAGCTCGGCGTCCTCGATGCCGCGCCAGGCCTCGAGCAGCACGTCGATGCCCTTGTACGGTCGCAGCAGGCCGAAGCACAGGACGACCGGCTTCGTGACGGCCGCGAGCTCGGGCGGGAGCGGCTGCTCGCCCGCCAGGCGCGTGAGGTGGTCGAACGCCCCGTGGCGGATCACGTGCACCTTCGCCGGGTCGAGCCCGAGCTCCCCCACGAGCCGCTCGCGGCCATGCTCGGAGTGCACGACGAGCGCGTCGACGCGCTCGTAGAGGCGACGCTGCGCGCCGAGCTGACCGGCGCGCGGCTCGCGCGGCAGGACGTCGTGAGCTGTCAGCACGAGCGGACGCCGGCGCGGCAGCAGGTGGACGTCGAGCGGCTGGACGGTCAGCCACTGGAAGTGGACGACGTCGGCGCCGCGGGCGGCGCGCGCGTAGCGGAGCATGTCCGGCACGTGCTGGACCAGCTTCGCGCCCCTCCGGGCGCGCGAGCCCGGCGCGCCCGCGGCCCAGCGGTAGAAGGCGTCGTCGTGCACCACGAAGCCGTCCGCGGACGGCGGCGCCGCGTAGGCGAAGCGGCTCGTGAAGAGCTCGACGGCGACCCCGGCGCGCGCGAGCGCCGCGCACAGCGCGTGGTCGTAGGGCGGCGTGAAGGCCGAGGGATCGACCACGTGGACGCGCACCGCTGCCATCATGCCGCACGCCGATGGCGATCGAGGTCTCCTTCTGCGTGGTCAACACGAACCAGCGCGAGCTGCTGCTGCGCTGCCTCGACGCGATCGCGCGCGAGCGGGCGGCGCTGCCGTTCGCGAGCGAGGTCCTCGTGCTCGACAACGCCTCGGAGGACGGGTCGGCCGCGGCGGTGCGCGCGCGCGTCGCGGCGGGGCTCGACGCCGAGCTGGTCGAGCTGCGCGAGCGCCACGGCTGGTCGGAGAACGTGAACCTGCTCCTGCGGCGCGCGACGGGGCGCTACTGCATGCTGCTCAACGAGGACTCGGAGCTGCTGCCCGGCGCGGTCGCGACGCTGCACGCCGAGCTCGAGGCACGCCCGCGCACGGCGCTCGCGGCCGCGGCGCTGCTCGATCCCGACCGCGTGCGCCAGCCCTCCGCCTGGCGCTTCCCCTCCGTGGCGACCGCGCTCGCCGGAGCGTTCTTCCAGCACCGGCGCTTCACGGTCCAGAGCCGCGGCATGGCGACGCGCGAGGTCGACTGGGCGCAGTCGGCCGCCGTCCTCATCCGCCGCGCCGCGGCCGAGCAGGTCGGCTGGTGGGACACCGACTTCTTCGTCTACTCCGACGAGGTCGACTTCTGCAAGCGCGCCCACGACGGCGGCTGGTCGATCCTCTACGTGCCCGCCGCGGCGGCGATCCACCACGAGCAGCTCGCGACCGGGAGCGTGCCCGAGCGACGGATCGTCGAGTTCTCGCGCAACCGCGACCTCTACATGCGCAAGCACCACTCGGCAGCCGCGGCGCGCGCGGTGCGCTGGCTGACCGCCTGGTCCTACGCCGTGCGGGCGCTCGCCGCGCTCGCCCTCCCCGGCCACGACGCCCGCCGCTATCGGCGCCACGTCACGGCGACGCTGCACCCCGAGCGCGGCGAGGGCCTGCGCGAGGCGGCGGCGGCGCACAACGCGGCGCTCGGGCGCGACGGCGAGCGAGCGCCGGGCGCGACGGCAGCGGCAGCGGCAGCGGCTGGCGAAGCGCCCGGAGTACGGCCCGACGCGATCCGCGGCCCGAGCCAGGAGTAGCATCGCGGCGGTGGGTGACCCCCCGCGTCCCCCCCTCCACGATCGCCTCGCCGAGCGCCGCATACGGCACCTGCGGCGCGGCCGCGTCAAGCGCACGGCCGTCGTGCTCGCCGGCTTCGCGATGGTGATCGTCGGCGTGCTGCTGCTCGTCCTCCCCGGGCCGGGCGTGGCGCTGATCGCCGCCGGCCTCGCGCTGCTCGCGCTCGAGTTCGCGTGGGCGGAGCGGCTGCTCGCGGCCGCGCTGCGGCGGGGATCACGCCGGGGGCGCCGGCGCACGCGCTGAGCGCCGGTCAGGGGCGCGCCCGCGCGCGCCTGCGGGCCCGGCGAGCGAGCGCGCGCGCGCGGGCCAGCTCCGCGGGCTCCAGGAAGCCGGTGACGAGTAGCAACCCCGGGATCGCGGCGAGCGCGAGCAGCCGCAGCGCGAGGCCGCCGGTGCCACTCGTCGGCGCGAGCAGCTCGGCCGCGACGGTCACGCCGCCCAGCAGCGTGACGAGCTGCGCCAGCCGCCGCCACTCGTAGGGGACCGGGAAGAGGCCGCGCACGAGCACGTACATCGCGGCGAGCATCGCCACGTAGGCGCCGCACAGCGCGATGCCGGCGCCGGCGATCCCGAACGCCGGCACGAGCGTCACGAGCAGCACCACGTTCGCCACGAGCCCGACGATCGCCGCCGGGAAGTTGCGCGTCGTCACGCGAGCGCGCCCGGCCGTCACCACGAGCACGAGGAAGAGGCCGTACAGCGCCCAGCCGAGCGCGACCCACGGCAGCGCGCGGTGCGCCGGGAAGAACGCCGGCGCCGCGAACAGGCGCACGACCCAGCGGCCGACGAGCGCGAGCGCGCTGACGACCAGCCCGGCCAGCAGCACGTACCAGGTCGTGACGCGGGCGTAGACCCGCGCCGCCTCGCGGTCGTCGGCGATCGAGTAGGCCAGCGGCGGCCAGGCGTACTGGAACGCGCGCGAGATCACGACGACGGCGGCGGCGAGCTTCACCGACAGCGAGTAGACGCCCGCGGCGCGCGGGCTCTCGACGCGGTAGAGGTAGAGGCGATCGACGACGTTGAGCCCGAACACGGACACCTCGGCCGGCACCGTCGGCAGCCCGAAGCGCAGCAGCGGGCGCAGCGTCGCGAGCTGGGGCCGCACCCCGAGGCGCGCGCGCTCGACCCACCACAGCCCGAGCAGCACGATCGCCGAGGCACCGAAGTTGCCGCCCAGGTAGCCGGGCGCGCCGGCGTCGCGCCCGACGACGAGCCACACGGTCAGGCCGGTCGTCAGCGCCACGTTCGTCAGCGACGCCACGAGGTAGGCCCGGCGGCGCTCCTCCACCCGCAGCAGCGCGTACGCCAGCTCGAGGTTCGTGAACGCCCACAGCCCGAGCACCGCGGCGCGCATCGACGACGCGTCGCGCGCGCCGAGCACCAGCTCTGACAGCGGCCCGGCGAGCAGCGCCGCCGGGACGGCGACGAGCGTCGTCGTCCCGATCACGAAACCCGTCGCGGCGCGCGCGAGGCGCAAGCGCCGCGCCGGATCGGCGTCGTCGAACCAGAAGCGCACGAACGCCTCGCCGAGCCCCAGGCGCACGACGATGCTGACGAGGATCACGAGCGTCAGCAGCGATTCCGCGGTCCCGTAGTCGGCGCGCGTCAGGTGGCGCGTGTAGAGCGGCAGCAGACCGAGCGCGAGCAGCTTCGCGACGACGTCGGAGAGCTGGTACGCCGCCCCGGTCGTGACGAGCCGCTTGAGGTAGCCGGGCACCGCGCGGGACGCTAGTCGAGCCGGCGGCGCGCACGCGCCGCGACGGCTGGCCGATCATCTAGCGTGCGGCGCCGATGCCCGCGCCGCCCACCGTCAAGCTCGCGCTCCTGCTGCTGCCGCGCACGCTCGAGGAGTTCATCCTGCGCGACCAGGCCGAGGACCTGCTGCGCGCGCGCGGCGTGGTGGCGATCGAGCCGCCGGCGATCCGCTACGGCGTGCTCGGGCGGCTGCCGGACTGGCTCGGCGACGCGCTCGCGGTCGCGCAGGCACGCCGGATGCGGCTCGGCGGCGAGGTGCGGGCCGTCGTCATCTTCCACCCGCTGCAGCTGCCGCTCGCCCGCGCCCTGCTCGCCCGCCATCCCGGGAGCGAGCTCTGGTACGGGCGCTGGGACCGCTACGAGCGCGCCTACGACGCCGGCCCGCGGCTGCGCCGGCGCCTCGAGGCGCTGCACGAGGAGGCCGCGGACCGCTCCGCCCTGACCTTCGTCGCGAGCGACGCGCTCGGCGACCTCGAGCGCGAGGCGGGGCGCGAGGCGACGCTCGTCCCGCTCGCCGCCGACTCGTTCCCCGCCCCGGATCCGTCCGCGACCGTCGTCGCCGTGTCGCTCGGTCATCTCGG
>DAIOGP010000164.1:1457-4157 GCA_036745135.1 Solirubrobacteraceae bacterium | reverse complement strand
TGCAAATCAGGGAAGCCGACGCCCGGACTCGAACCGGGGACCCCTTCATTACGAGTGAAGTGCTCTACCAGCTGAGCTACGTCGGCGCGGGACCGCCCGCAGCATCGGCCTCGCCGCGCGCGGACTTGAGGGCATGGTACCCGCCGCGGAAGCGTGAGCGCTGCGGCGGTGGAGCCCCGCCGAGGCGGAGCTCACCGTCGGTTGGCCGCGGACGCTGCTAATGCGCCTGGCCGGCCAGCTCGGGCGCCATGCCGAGCTGCTGCATGAAGCCGACGTAGTCCCATTGGTCCCACGTCTCGACGAGCTTGCCGCTCGCGTCGAAGCGGTCGATCGACATGCCCGTGATCTCGACCTTGCGATGGGTCGGGGGGGTGCCCATCAGCTCCCCGTCGTTGGTGCCGCGCGCGGTCCAGCGCGTGACGATCTCGTCGCCGCTGCCGAACGCGTCGTCGATCGAGACGCGCAGGTCGGGCATCGCGGTGCGGAAGGCCTGCACGCGTTCCTTGTTGGCCTCGAGGCCCCGCGTCTCGTCGTGCGTCGACTGGTCGTGGTCGACGAAGTCCGAGGCGCAGAGCTGGTCGATCACCGTCAGGTCGCCCTTGTTCCAGGCCTCCTCGATGATCCGCCGCGACGCGGCGATGTTCTGCTCTGTCGACATGGGCTGCCCGCCTTTCGGTTCGGTTGCCCCTGCTGGGCGATCCTACGCCCGGAGTCGCGCGTGGGCAACCACAACGCGTCAGTGGTGCGCCGGCTCCAGCATGTCGGCCACGGCCCGACTGACGCCGACCTCCCCGGCGAGCGCCTGCAGGCGTTCGATCTCGAAGTCGGCGAGCTCCTCCTTGACCCACTGCGCGGCGAGCTCGATCGACTCCTCGGCTCCGGCGGCATCGCGGAACGTGCTGATGGTCGTCAGCGTCCCGTCGCCGCCGTCGATCAGCTGGTAGGCGACGAAGCCGGGCTGCCGCGCGAGCGACTCGGCGAAGTCACGGTCGACGCGGTGCATCAGCTCGTCCATCGAGCCGGAACCGACGCGATAACGGCGCACGCTTGCGTACATCGTTGCTCCCTCTGTTGCGGGTGACATGGCTGGCGCTCCGGGCGCTGCCCGGCGAGGGCTCATGGCATCGCGGCTCCGTGCCGCGCCGCGACCGCGGGAGGACGTGCACGACCCGCTCAGGTCGCGCGCGGCGACCTGAGGCGAGGCTACTCCGGGTGGGCGCGCCCGGCAATACCGAGCGCGCCGCGCGGGACGTGGACGCTCAGCGCGAGCGGCGGCGGCCGGACGGCTTGGCCGACCAGGTCCGCGGCTGACCGTTGCCGGTCGAGGAGCCGCGCGCCGTGCCGTTGCCGGACGAGCCGTTGCCGGACGCGCCGTTGCGCGCCGAGCCGTTGCGGGCCGAGCCGCCACGGCCGCGAGCCTGCGGGCGCCCGGCGGGCTCGATCTCCAGGCGCATCTCGTCGAACTCGCTGCGCAGGCCGAGGTCGTGGGCGATGCGGGAGATGTCGCGCGCCTGGTCGGACATCACGAACGTGATGCCGGTGCCGGTCGCGCCGGCGCGGCCGGTGCGCCCGACGCGGTGGACGTAGCCCTCGCGATCCTCGGGCGCGTCGAAGTTGATGACGTGCGTCACGCCGGCGACGTCGATGCCGCGCGCGGCGACGTCGGTCGCGACGAGCGTGTCGACGTGGCCGGACTCGAAGCGCGCGAGCGCCTTCTCGCGCTGGGACTGCGTGCGGTCGCCGTGCATCGCGACCGCGGCCACGTCGTGGTGCATGAGCCGCTTGACGAGGCGGTCGGCGCCGCGCTTGGTGCGCACGAACACGAGCGCGAGGCCGCGGTCCTTGCGCAGCTCGGTGACGAGGTGGGCGAGCTTGGCCTCGTGCTGGACGTGGACGAAGCGGTGCTCGACGTCGCTGCGCCGCTCGGGCGCCGTGGCGAGCTCGTGGCGACGCGCGTTGCGCGTGTACGCCGCGGCGAGGTTGCCGACCTCGCCGTCGAGCGTCGCGGAGAAGAGCAGCGTCTGGCGGTCACGCGGGCAGAGCCTGACGATGCGCTCGACGACCGGGCGGAAGCCCATGTCGAGCATGCGGTCGGCCTCGTCGAGGACGAGCACCTGCACGTGGTCGAGCGTGATCGCGCGCCGGTCGAGCAGGTCGAGCAGGCGGCCGGGCGTCGCGACGAGGATGTGCGAGCGCGGCGCGCGGCGCGCCTGGGGCTCGATGCCGACGCCGCCGTAGACGGCCGTGATCGACAGCGCGCGGGCGTGAGCGACGGCGCGCGACTCCTCGACGATCTGCGCGGCGAGCTCGCGCGTCGGCGCGAGGATCAGCGCGGCGGGCCGGCGGCCGTCGGCCTCGATCAGGTCGGCGATCGGCGTCGCGAAGGCGAGCGTCTTGCCCGAGCCGGTGGGGGACTTGACGAGCACGTCGTGCCCCTCGAGCACATCCGGGATGACCATGCTCTGGATGGGGAAGGTGGTGGTGAAGCCGCGCTCGGCGAGCGCACTCGCGGCAGCGGATGAAACGCCGAGATCGGCGAACGAAGCTGAAGACATGCTGTGTGGACTCCTTTGGCGGCCCGGTTGGCCGCGCTGCGATTCGGGAGATTCGACTGACCCGAACCGCGCCGGGAGGCGCACTCAGAGACAAGAACCTCAAGGGCGACGTCGCCGCCCGTGGCCCGGACGGTAGCAGCAGCGG
>DAIOGP010000164.1:0-1357 GCA_036745135.1 Solirubrobacteraceae bacterium | reverse complement strand
GCGATCGGCGCGCACGAGCGCGCGCGTCGTCAGCCCGATCGCGGCCCAGCGCAGCGGCTCGGGCGGGAACGGGATCGGCTTCGAGCGCACGAGCTCGAGCCGCGTGAGCTCGGTCGGCGCGTCGCCCAGCAGGTCGAGCGCGACGCGGGCGCCGAAGCGCGAGGCACCGACGCCGAGGCCCGTGTAGCCGGCGGCGTAGGCCACGCGGCCGCGGTGCGCCGTGCCGAAGAAGACGCTGAAGCGGCTGCACGTGTCGATCGCGCCGCCCCAGCGGTGCGTGAAGCGCACGTCGGCGAGCTGCGGGAACGTGCGGAAGAAGTTCGCCGCAAGCACGCGGTAGG
Source organism: Solirubrobacteraceae bacterium (assembly GCA_036745135.1). Taxonomy (GTDB): domain Bacteria; phylum Actinomycetota; class Thermoleophilia; order Solirubrobacterales; family Solirubrobacteraceae; genus DAIOGP01. The sequence goes on along the minus strand of DAIOGP010000164.1, from coordinate 1,016 downwards.
TCTCCGGGCGCTGGTCGCGGTGCGGGCCGACGTCGCCGCCGAAGCGGTAGACGGCCTCGTAGCCGCCCCACAGGATCCGGTCGTCGGCCGTCAGCCGGTAGTAGTGGAACCGGTTGCCGGAGTCAGCGACCCCCTGGCGGTTGTCCCACCCGATGCGCCCGAGCTGCTCGTCGGTCAGCGGCTCGGTGACGAGCGTGTAGTCGTAGACGGGCGCGACGTAGCGCCCCACCGCGCGCACGAGCGGCGGGTAGGCGCTCGTCGCGAGCAACGCGCGCCGCGCGCACACGCACCCGCCGGCCGTCTCCACGCGCACGCCGGCGCCGTCGCGCCGCACACCGGTGACCGGCGTCTGCTCGTGAAGCCGCACGCCGAGCTCGAGCGCCACGCGGCGCAGCCCCCACGCCAGCCGCGCCGGGTCGACGATCGCCTCGTTGTCGCGGTGCCAGGTGCCGGCGAGGTAGGTCGGCGAGTCGAGCTCGGCGCGCACCGCGTCGCGGTCGAGCAAGTCGGCCGTCTCGCCGTGGCGGCGCAGCGTCTCGGTGTACTCGCGCAGGTGCTCGACCTGGTAGGGCTCGGTGGCGACGGACAGCGTGCCCGTCGCCTGCCAGTCGGCGTCGATCGCGTGGCGCTCGAGCGTCCGTTGGAGCGCCACGAAGTTCGCCCGGCCGAGCGCCTGGAGCTTCGCCACCTCGCCCGGGAAGTGCGCGATGCCGTTGTCGAGCCCGTGCGTGAGCGATGCGTCGAGGAAGCCGCCGTTGCGCCCGGAGGCGCCGAAGGCCACGGTCTGCGCCTCGAGCAGCGCCACGTCGCGGCCCGGGTCCTCCTCCTTGGCCTGGATCGCGGCCCACAGGCCCGTGAAGCCGCCGCCGACGATCACGAGGTCGGCGCGCTGCTCGCCCGTGAGGGACGGCGCCGGCGCGGGCGCGTCCGGGCGGTCGAGCCAGAAGATCCGCGGCGCGGCGTCGGCCAGCGCTGCCTCGTGATCGGCGACGAGCGTCACGCGGGTCGAGTCTAGA
>DAIOGP010000163.1:0-4251 GCA_036745135.1 Solirubrobacteraceae bacterium | reverse complement strand
CGAACGGCTTCACGAGGTAGTCGTCGGCGCCCGCGTCGAGGCCGTCGATGCGCTGCTCGAGCGCGTCGCGGGCGGTCAGCATCAGGATCGGCACGTCCCCCTCGGCGCGCAGCGTCTTGGCGACCTCGATGCCGTCGAGCCGCGGGAGGCCGAGGTCGAGCACGACGAGGTCGGGGGTGAAGGCGCTCGCCGCGTCGAGCGCGGCGACGCCGTCGCCGGCGATGCGCACCTCGTAGCCCTCCATGCGCAGCGAGCGCTGCAGCACGTCGGCGATGTCGACGTCGTCCTCGACGACGAGCACGCGCGGAGCACGCGAGGCGGTCATGACCAGGATGGTACGGACACGAACGTGCGCCCGAGCAGCATCTTTAGTGCCTGCTTACCGCCGTTGCAACGCGCTCGGAGGCCGCGAGCGCCGGGGGAGGGGCTGCGCGTCGCGCGTCGAAGTCATGCCTTCGACCGATGGCCACTCGCCGCACCCCCGCCAAGCAGCGCCCGGCGCCCGCGCGCGCCTCCCGTGCGGCCCACCGCCGACCGCGCGCGCGTCGACGCCCGCGCCGGTCGCTCGCCCAGTGGCTCGAGCTGCCGGTGCTCGATCAACGCCAGCGGGACCTGCTGGGCGTGGGCCTCGTCGCGCTCGGGGTCTTCTTCGCGTTCGTCTTCTACCTCGGCTGGGACGGCGGTCGCGTGGGGGAGGCGATCGCCTCCGGGTTCACCTTCCTGATCGGGCGCGTGGCGTGGCTCGTGCCGCTCGCGCTGCTGGGCGCCGGGGCCGTCCTCGTCCTGCGTCCGCTGCTGCCGAGCGTGCGGCCGTTCAAGGCGGGGGCGCTCTGCATGCTCGCGGCGCTGACGCTGATCCTCGCGGCCGGGACGCTCGGCGTGGGGCCGAGCGGCGCGCGCGCGGGCTACTGGCACCGCGCGTTCTTCGAGGCGCGCGGCGGGGTGCTCGGCGAGGCGCTGCTGTGGGTGACGGCGTCGCTGTTCTCCCACTTCGGCGCTCACGTGCTCGGGCTCTTCCTGTTCATCGCCGGCTTCATGCTGCTGACCGGCGCCTCGATCGCGAGCGTCATCACCGCGACGCGCCAGGGCGTCGTCGACACGACGCGGCGGCTGCGCCAGACCACCGAGGAGTTCGCGCGGGTCGTGACCGGTCGCGAGGCCGACGAGCCCGAGGTCACCGCGCAGGAGCCGTCGGTCGCCCCGCCTGAGCCCGAGGACGCCGAGCCGATCGTGCGCGCGACGCACGTCGAGGCGCCCTCGCTCGACGGCGCGCTGCGCTACCCGGACCTCTTCGGCGGCCAGCAGGGCGCCGGCGCGCCGGTCGCGCACGACGACGCCCCCGGCGACGACGAGGACCACCAGGACCGCGGGTCTGCGCCCGAGGCGGGGGACGAGGTCGGCGAGGAGCGCGGGGTCACGCGGGCGGGCGCGCCGCGCCCAGAGGACCTCACGCCCCAGGGCCGGCTGCGCGGCTCGGTCACCGAGGCGGACGACTTCGTCTGGCAGGTCCCGGATCCGGGCTTCCTCACGCGCTCGAACCCGGAGCAGGGCCGGCCCGACGTCGCCGGCCAGCAGAAGGTCGCGGCACAGCTGATCGAGGCGCTCGGCCACTTCGGCGTGCAGGCGCAGGTCACCGGCATGGTCGCCGGGCCGCACATCACGCGCTACGAGCTGCGCCTCGCCCCCGGCATCAAGGTCGGCAAGGTCGCGCAGCTCAAGGACGACCTCGCCTACGCGCTCGCCGCCACCGACATCCGCATCCTCGCCCCGATCCCGGGCAAGCAGGCGGTCGGCGTCGAGGTGCCGAACGCGCGCCGCAAGATCGTCAACCTCGGCGACGTCTTCCAGGCGCCCCCCAAGGACTGGTCGCCGCTGACCGTGTGGCTCGGCAAGGACGTGGCCGGCAGGGCGATCGGCGCCGACCTCGCCAAGATGCCCCACCTGCTCGTCGCCGGCACGACCGGGGCCGGCAAGTCGGGCTGCGTCAACGCGATGCTCACGAGCGTGCTGCTGCGGGCGACGCCGCACGAGGTCCGGCTGGTGCTCGTCGACCCCAAGCAGGTCGAGCTCAACCACTACGAGTCGATCCCGCACCTGCTGACGCCGGTGATCACGAGCCCGCGCATGGCCGCCAACGCGCTGCAGAACCTCGTGCGCGAGATGGAGCAGCGCTACTCGCTGATGTCGTTCGCGCGGACCCGCTCGCTGCCCGAGCTCAACAAGGTCCGCGTCGGTCGCGGGGACGCGCCGCTGCCCTACATCCTGTGCGTGATCGACGAGCTGGCGGACCTGATGATGGTCGCGCCCGCCGACGTCGAGGACTCGATCATCCGCCTCGCGCAGAAGGCGCGTGCCGTCGGCATCCACCTCGTGCTCGCGACGCAGAGCCCGCGGGTCGACGTGATCACCGGCATGATCAAGGCCAACGTTCCCTCGCGCATCGCCTTCGCGGTCTCGTCGCAGACCGACTCGCGCGTGATCCTCGACCAGAACGGCGCCGAGACCCTGCTCGGGCAGGGGGACATGCTCTTCGCGCCGGTGGGCTCCTCGACGCTGCAGCGGATCCAGGGCGCGTACGTCGACGAGGCCCAGATCGCCAAGCTCACCGAGGCCTGGCGCCGCCAGGGCGAGCCGGAGTTCCACGCGGAGCTGCTCGAGGAGGTCACCCCCGAGGAGTCCGCGGGGGCCGAGGGCGACGACGGCTTCGATCCCGACGAGGACCCGCTGCTCGAGGAGGCGATCGCGCTCGTCGCGCAGATGCAGACGGCGTCGACGTCGATGCTCCAGCGCCGGTTGCGTCTCGGCTACACGCGCGCCGGGCGGCTGATCGACATGCTCGAGCGGCGCGGCGTGATCTCGGGCTACGAGGGCTCCAAGCCGCGCCAGGTGCTGATCTCCGAGGCCGACGTGCCGCGCGTCATGGCCCAGCTGTCCGGCGCTCCCGCCGAAGCGGAGACCGCCGTCACGCTCTCGGCGGACGACGCTCACTGAGCCGATCGCGGGCGCAGCCGGGGCCGTCGGGCACCGCGCGCTGCGGGTCGAGAGCCCCACGGTAGCCTTCGCCGCTCCCATGCCCGAGATCGGCGCCACCCTGCGCGAGGCACGCATGCGCGCGAAGCTCGACGTCACCGAGGTGGAGGCGCACACGAAGATCCGCGCCAAGTACCTGCGCGCGCTCGAGAACGAGGAGTGGAACCTGCTGCCCGGGTCCACCTTCGTCAAGACCTTCCTGCGCACGTACGCGGAGTTCCTCGGGCTCGATGCCCGGCTGCTCGTCGAGGAGTACAAGTCGCGCTACGAGCCGGTCTCGAGCGCCGAGCTGACGCCGTTCTCGCCGCAGCTCGGGCTCCGCCGCGAGCGCCCGCGGCGCCAGGGGCCGTCGCGTGGCGTCGTGATCGGGGGCATCCTGGTGGCGATCGTCGTGAGCCTCTACCTGCTCTCGTTCCTCGGCAGCGGCGGCTCCTCCGACTCGACGCGCAAGCGGGTGACGACCCCGGTGAGCACGGCGAAGCGGCCCGCGACGACCGGCGCGCCCGCGACGCGCAGCTCGCGGACGGTGCGGGTCCAGATCCTGCCGGCGAAGACGGTCTACGTGTGCCTCGTCGACGCGCGGGGCCGCCGGCTGATCAACGGCCTGAACGTCGTCAGCGGCGTCGCGTCGCGCACGTACTCGAGCCGGCGGTTCCGCGTGCTGCTCGGGAACGGCTTCGTGACGCTGCGCGTCGACGGGCGACGGCGGGCGGTGCCGGACGTCGGCGACGCGATCGGCTACTCGATCACCGCGCGCCGCCTCGCGCGACTCCCGCGCGCGAGCTGGCCGAGCTGTCCGTGAGCGCGCGCGCCGGCATCGTGGTCACCGGCACGGAGGTGCTCAGCGGCCGGGTGACGGACCGCAACGGCCCCTGGCTGTCGGAGCGCCTGCGGGAGCTCGGGCTCGACCTGGCGCACCTGATGGTCGTCGGCGACCGCCCGGCGGACATGCGCGCGGCGCTGCGCTTCATGGCGGCGGAGGGCATCGACGTGATCGTCACGAGCGGCGGGCTCGGGCCGACGGCCGACGACCTGACCGCCGAGGTGGTCGGCGAGGTCCAGGGTCGCCCGCTGGAGCTCGACGCCGCGCTCGAGGAGCGCATCTTCGCGATCCTGACGCCGCTGCTCCACCGCTGGCCGCACCTCGATCCCGAAGCGATCCGGGCGAGCAACCGCAAGCAGGCGATGGTGCCGCGCGGCGCGACCGTGCTCGAGCCGGTC
>DAIOGP010000162.1:0-4252 GCA_036745135.1 Solirubrobacteraceae bacterium | reverse complement strand
AGGCGCAGCGGGCAGGTCGTGGCGGGTACGAGGGGTGACGTGTCCGCGGCAGCGCCGACACGCAGCACGTAGTCGCTGCAGCGGACCTCGTTCCAGGCGACGCGCGTCCCGTCCCAGTCGAACTCGTGCCCGTTGAACGCCCAGTCGGCGGCGAAGTTGGCGACGGGCCGAAGCTCGCCGCCGGCGAGATCGGCGAGCGTGAGCTGGTAGCCGCCGGCTGGTCCGCTGCGGATGAACGCGATGCGCCCGCCCGCGATGCGCACGTGCGGGCTGCACGCGTCGGGCGGCAACGTGCGCGGGATCCGGGTCGCGGGCTCGACGACGACGATGCGGGTGACGCCGCGCCCGCCGCACCGTTCGCGATCGGCGGTCCCGCTCGCGGTCAGCGCGACCGTCCCGTCGGCCTGGACGTCGAGCCCGCCGGCCCAGCGGACGTCGGGCGCGAGCAGGACGTCGTACGCCACGGCGTGGGCGCTCGCGTCATAGACGACCAGTCGCGCGGCCGAGAATCGCGGGTCGGGCAGCGCCAACCAGGCGACGAAGCGGCCGCCGACAGCCAGCGCCTGGACGGTCCCGCCCGCGTCGACCTCCGCGCCCGAGCCGCCGGGCGCGGCGTCGTCGATCCGCACGCGTTCGCGGCACGCGTCGTTGACATAGGCCACGAGCCGCCCGTCGGCCGCGGGCGCGATGCCGTACGCGAGGACGTTGAGAGTCCCGAAGACCGGCCGGCGCGCCAGCGGGCCGGCCGCGCCCGCCTGCGGGCAGGACGGCAGGGCCGACAACGGGCCGGCCGGCGACCCGGCGAAGACCTCCTGCCGTTCGCCGACGACGGTGCGCTTCACGACGAGACGTTCCGCCGAGCCCGCGTACTCGAACAGCGCCTGACCGCCGGTGGGCCATTGCGCGAGCGACGTGTCGGCCGGCACGGACTTGATGGCCAGCAGCCGCGTCGCAGGGGAACCCGGCTTCGCGACCAGCACGAAGGCTTCGCGTCCGTCGACGGTGCTCGCCGCGACCCGCTCGCCCGCCAGCGCCGGCGCGCCGTAGGCGCTGCGCCCGTGCGCGAGGTCGACGGTCGCGGCCGATGCCGCGCTCGCGCCCACGCTCACCAGCAGCGGGGCGCAGGCGAGCGCGAGGGAGATCAGTCGCCGGGGCACGCGTGCTCTAACGCCCGAGCGCGAGGAAGTTGCGCATCTGATCGCGTTGCGGCGCACCTACGCCGGCCGCGCCAGGCGCTCGCGCAGCGCCGCGAGCGCCATCACCGCCTCGGCCGCGTGGCGGCCCTGGTCGCGCTTGCCGCCGCCCGAGCGGGCGAGGGCCTGCTCGAGGTTCTCGACCGTCAGCACCCCGAACGCGCACGGCACGCCGGTCTCGAGCTGGACCTGCTGGATGCCGCGCGCGGCCTCGGCGCAGACGTGGTCGTAGTGACTCGTCTCGCCGCGGATCACGGCCCCGAGGCACGCGACGCCCGCGTAGCGGCCGGACTCGGCCGCGTACTTCGCCGCCAGCGGCAGCTCGAACGCGCCCGGCACCTCGAACACGTCGGCCTCCCCCACGCCGCCCGCCGCGAACGCCTCCTGGGCGCCGGCGACGAGCCGCGCCGCGAGGTCCGCGTAGAAGCGCCCGACCGCGATCGCGAAGCGCGGCGCGGCGCCGCCGTCGCTCACGCGCCGTCCTCGTCGCCGGTCCGTTCCTCGGCGGGCAGCGGCTGGTCGCCGGTGCGACCCGACGCGAGGTCGCGTGCCTGCTCCTCGAGGATCAGCTCCTCGTCGAGCGGCAGCCCCTGGTGGTGGATCGTGTGGCCGAGGCGGTCGCGCTTGGCCGCGAGGTAGCGCTCGTTGTGCGGGTTGGACGCGTGCACGATCGGGATCTGGTCGGTGACCGACAGGCCGTAGCCCTCGAGCCCGCGGATCTTCTTCGGGTTGTTCGTGAGGATGCGGATGCTCGACAGGCCGAGGTCCTTGAGGATCTGCGCCCCGATCCCGTAGTCGCGCAGGTCGACCGGCAGCCCGAGCTCGAGGTTCGCGTCGACGGTGTCGAACCCCTCGTCCTGCAGCTGGTAGGCGCGCAGCTTGTTGAGCAGCCCGATCCCGCGGCCCTCCTGGGCGAGGTACAGCAACACGCCGTTGCCCTCCGCCTCGATCATCGCGAGCGCCGAGGCCAGCTGCTCGCCGCAGTCGCAGCGCAGCGAGTGGAAGACGTCGCCGGTCAGGCACTCGGAGTGCACGCGCACGAGCACGTCCTCCGTGCCCGCCACCTCGCCCTTGACCATCGCGACGTGGTGCTTGTCGTCGACGAGCGAGCGGTAGCCGACGACCTCGAAGTCGCCGAACTGCGTCGGCAGCGCCGTCGCGACGACCCGTTCGACGAGCTTGTCGTGGCGGCGGCGGTAGGCGATCAGGTCGGCGACCGTGATCATCTTCAACTCGTGGCGCTCGCAGTAGCCGACGAGGTCGCGCACCCGCGCCATCGTGCCGTCGTCGTTCATGATCTCGCAGATGACGCCCGCCGGGATCAGGCCGGCGAGGCGCGCGAGGTCGACGGCGGCCTCCGTCTGGCCCGTCCGCTCGAGCACGCCGCCGGGCTTGGCCTTCAGCGGCAGCACGTGCCCCGGCTGGACGAGGTCGCGCGGGCTCGAGCCCGGGTCGATCGCGACCTGGATCGTGTGCGCCCGGTCGTGCGCGGAGATGCCGGTCGTGACGCCCTCGCGCGCCTCGATCGAGACGGTGAAGGCGGTCTCGAACGCGGACTCGTTCTTGGCGGCCATCAGGTTCAGGCCGAGCTCGTCGCAGCGGTCCGGCGTCAGCGCGAGGCAGATCAGGCCGCGCCCCTCCTTGGCCATGAAGTTGATCGCCTCCGGCGTCGCGAACTGCGCCGCGATCGTCAGGTCGCCCTCGTTCTCGCGGTCCTCGTCGTCGCAGACGATGACCATGCGACCCTGGCGGATCTCCTCGATCGCCTCCTCGACCTCCGCGAACGGACGGGTGCTCATCGCGCCACCAGCTTCTCGACGTACTTGGCCATCACATCGACCTCCAGGTTGACCGGCACGCCGGGGGTGGCGGCGCCGAGGTTCGTGCGCTCGAGCGTCTCGGGGATCAGCGACACGGTGAAGCCGCGCTCGTCGACGGCCGCGACCGTGAGGCTGATGCCGTCGACCGCGATCGAGCCCTTCTCGACGACGTAGCGCAGGAGCTCGGGCGGCGCCGTCACGGTCAGGAGCCGCGCCACGCCGTCGGCGCGCACCTCGCTGACCGCCCCGAGCCCGTCGACGTGGCCCTGGACGACGTGGCCGCCGAGCCGGTCCGAGGCGCGCAGCGGCAGCTCGAGGTTGACGGGCGCGCCCGCGGCAAGCGCGCCCAGCGAGGTGCGGCGCAGCGTCTCGTTCATCACGTCGGCGCCGAAGCGGCCTGGGCCCGCGTCCGTGGCCGTGAGGCAGACGCCGTTCACCGCGACCGAATCCCCCGGGGCGAGCTCGTCCGCGATGCGCGCGTCGATCGCCAGGCGCACGCCGGCGGGTGTCTCCTCCACCGCGGCGACGGTGCCGAGCTCGCCCACGAGACCCGTGAACACGGCGCGCTCACCACTCCCGCATGCGCGCGGAGATCAGGACGTCCTCGGCCACGCGCTCGACGTCGAGGCTCAGCGCGCGCATCGCCTCGGCGATGGACTCGACGCCCTCGCCCTCGAGCGGGTCGCGCGCGGTACGCCCGCCGAGCACGAGCGGCGCCAGGAACAGGCGGATCTCGTCGATCTCGCCGGCGTCGAAGAACGCGCCGGCCAGCCGCGGGCCGCCCTCGAGCAGCATCGAGGAGACGCCGAGCGCGCCGAGCTGGTCGAGCGCGGAGCGCACGCGCGCGGGCTCGTGCTCGCCGGTCGCGACGATCAGGTCGGCGCCGGCGGCCTCGAGCGCGTCGGTCGCCGGCCGCGGCGCGGCGCGCGAGACCACGACGGTGAGCGGGACCTCGCTGGCCGCGCGCACGAGCCGCGAGTCGAGCGGCAGGCGCGCCTCGGAGTCGAACACGATCCGACGGGGCTGGCGCGGCGCGCCCTCGACGCGCGACGTCAGCCGCGGGTCGTCGGCGAGCGCCGTGCCGATGCCGATCGCGACGGCGTCGCATTCCGCGCGCCAGCGGTGGGAGCGAGCCCGGCTGGCCTCGCCGGAGATCCACTGCGAGTCGCCGGCCTTCGTGGCGACCTTGCCGTCGAGCGTCATCGCGGACTTGAACAGGACCCACGGGCGGCCGATCCG
>DAIOGP010000161.1:0-4263 GCA_036745135.1 Solirubrobacteraceae bacterium | reverse complement strand
TCTTGCCGATGTCGTGGATGTCGCCCTTGACGGTGCCGATCACGATCTTGCCGATCCGCTGCACGCCGGTCTCGGCGAGGAGCGGCCGCAGGATCTCCATGCCGGCCTTCATCGCGTTCGCTGCAAGCAGCACCTCGGGCACGAACAGGATGCCGTCGCGGAAGTCGATGCCGACGATCCGCATGCCCTCGACGAGGGCGTCGTTGAGGACGCGGTCGGGCGACCAGCCGCGCTCGAGCAGGATGTTGGTTCCTTCGACGATCTCGTCCTTGAGCCCGTCGTAGAGGTCGTCGTGCATCTGCGAGACGAGCTCGTCGTCGGTGAGGGCGTTCAGGTCGATCTCTTCGTCACTCATGCGGCGCCTCGTTTCACGTCGTCGTAGCCGTTCCGGGTGGAAAGCGTAGATGCCTCGTCGCGCACGAGCCGGCCGAGCTCGTCGAGCAGGCCGTCGTGCAAGCGCACCGTCGGGCCGGAGATGCTGAGGGCAGCGACGACCCGTCCGGAGGGGTCGTGGACAGGGGCTGCGACGGCCCACAGGCCCGGCTCGAGCTCGTCGACGGCGATCGCCCACCCGCGGGCGCGCGTCAGCTCGAGGTCGCGGCGGAGCGCCGCGGGGTCCGTGATCGTGCGCGGCGCGAGCAGCTCGAGCGGCGCCTCGGGGAACGGCGCTGCACCCTCCGCGAGGAAGACCTTTCCTACCACGGAGGCGTGGTTCGGGATGCGGCGGCCGACCCAGTTCGACGAGCCGAGGATGTGGCGGCTGTCGCGCTGGTCGAGCATGTCGGCGGAGCTCTTGTCTGCGACACCGACGTTGACGGTCTCGCCGCTGATCCGCGCGAGACGGTCGAGCGACTCTCCTGCCAGCGCCAGGACGTCGGACTCGTGCGGGATGGTGCGCGCGTACGCACGGAGCACCGGGCCGGGCGTGAGCACCCCTCGCACCGGGTCTCTCTGCACGAGGCCCTGGCGCTCGAGCGCCGCCACGAGGCGGGAGGTCGTGCTCTTGGGGAGGCGGCTGCGCTCGGAGAGCTCGCCCACGGTCGGCGGTTCGTTCGTCTCGATCACGTGCACGAGCAACTGCGCCGCGCGGTCGATCGACTGGGTGCCGGGGGTGGGAGCGGTGATCGTCATCTCACGATGTGGAACTGACTGTTCCACGATGTGAGTCTAGTGACCTGCCCCGGCATCCGTCAACGGTCTCGGCGCCCGCGCCGCCGCTCTCTGCCGCCTTCCGCCGCTGCCGCCGGCCGCGCGCGCGTCGCCCGCGGCTCGGGCGGGCGTCCGGTCAGCTCGATCGTCCGGCGTTCGACGAACCCGTCGATCGCGGCGCGGAGGTCGTCGTCCAGCGGCGGTGGCTCGGCGCGCGCGACGATATCGGCCCAGATCGCACCTGCGCGGGCGTTCGCATCGAGCGACCCAGCCTCCTCCCACGCCTCGAAGTTGGCGGTGGTCGCGAGCAGGGGCCGGTGGAAGCAGTTGCGGAAGCGCTCCATCGTGTGGGCGCAGCCGAAGAAGTGGCCGCCGTGCCCGACCTCGACGTGCGCCTCGAACGCAAGGCTCGCCTCGTCGACCTCGAGCGGCGTGAAGGAGCCCCTGAGCGTGCGGAGAGTGTCGAGGTCGACGACGAGCTTCTCGAAGCTGGCCACGAGCCCCGACTCGAGCCAGCCGCCGGTGTGCAGGACGAGGTTGGCGCCTGCCATGAACGCTGCAGTCATCGTGGCCGTCCCCTCGTAGGCGGCCTGCGCGTCGACGGCCGGGCTGGACGTCAGGGCGCCGCCGCCTGACCGCCACGGGAGGTTCCAGCGGCGCGCGAGCTGGCCCGACGCGATGATCCCGAGCGCCGACTCCGGGCCGCCGAAGCTCGGCGCGCCCGACTGCATGTCGGTGGCCGAGAGGAAGCCCCCGATCACGACCGGGCAGCCCGGCCGCACGAGCTGGACGAGCGCGATCCCCGCGAGCGTCTCGGCGAGCTGCTGCGCCAGCGCCGCTGGCAGGCTGACGGGGGCCATTGCGCCCATCAGCAGGAACGGGGTCAGCACGACGGCCTGCCCGGCCTCCGCGTACGCGAGGAGCGCGTCGAGCATCCGGTCGTCCCAGCGCAGCGGCGAGTTGGAGTTCACGTTCGTGTACATGCACGCCTTCGTGTGGAGCATCTCGGCGCCGAACACCAGCTCCCCAAGCACGAGCGAGTCGGCCGCCGCCACCCCCGAGGCCTGCGAGCCCTGGAAGGGCTTGTCGGTCAACGTGAGCAGCGCCCGCACGCTGTCGAGGTGGCGTGACTCGACGGGGATGTCCGACGGCTCGCACGGGAGGCCGCCCGCGGAGTCGAAGTCGTCGAGCTCCTGCGCGAGCCGGCAGAAGTCCTCGAAGTCCTCGATCCCGGCGACGCGGCGCACGTCGCCGCGGCGGACGAAGGGCGGGCCCTGCACCGGGACGAAGACCATGTTCTCGCCGCCGAGGGTGACGTCGCGGGCGGGGTTGCGCGCGTGCAGCGTGAAGCTCGACGGCGCGAGCGCTACCTGCGCCGCGACGAAGTCCGGGTCGAAGAAGACCGTCTCCCCGTCCACGCGCTGCCCTGCCCGCTCGAGGATCGCAAGGGCCTGAGGGTGCAGGAACTCGATCCCGACCTCGCTCACGAGCCGGCGCCAGCCACGGTCGAGCGTCTCCAGCGCCTCCTCGGAGAGCACCTCGGCTGGGCGCATGCGGTTCACGAACATCGCGTCAGCTCCCGAACCGACCGGGCGCGAACGGCGCCAGCCAGTCCGGCCGCTCGCCTCGCACGATCTTCGCGACGGCGAGGCCCGTCGCAGGCGCGAGGGTGACGCCGAGCATGCCGTGGCCCGTCGCGACGACGAGCCGCGGCGCCCCGGGCACCTCGCCGAGCAGCGGCAGGCTGTCCGGCGTCGAGGGTCGAAAGCCGGCCCACCCGGCCGGCCCCTCGGCGAAGCGCGAGCCGTCCAGCGCAGCGAGGAACGGCCGTGCTTCCGCGACGAGCTGCTGCGCCCGCTCGATGCTCGGCAGCGCGTTCCGGGCACCGAGCTCGAAGAAGCCGGCGATCCGAAGCCCGGCGTCGAGCGGCGTCAGCCCCAGCTTCGGCTCGCAGAGGTAGAGCGACAGGCGTGGGGTCGGGTCGGCGTGCGGGACGGTGACCGAATAGCCCTTGGCCCCGATCAGCGGGATGCGCAGGCCATGCTCGCGGAGGAGTGCCCCGGAGCCGGTCGCCGCGGCGACGACGACCGCCTCTCCGGCGGCGGTCGCGCCGCTCGAGGCCAGCACGAGCCAGCGCCCGCCGTCTCGCTCGATCGATCGCGCAACGAACCCGGTCGTGACCGTGGCGCCCGAGCGCACGAGGTGGTCGCGCAGCCCGGCGGTCAGCGTGAGCGGGTCGACGTGGCGGTCGAGGGTCGCGTGGACGGCCCGCTCGGCGCCGGGCCCGAGCGCGGGCTCGAGCTCCTGCGCCTCGCCGGGCCCGAGATCGGTGATGCCGCCCTCGAAGCCGAGCGCCTTCAGCTCAGCGAAGACGAGGTCGAACCACTCGAGCCCGTGTGCCGTGCGCGCCACCGCCAGCAGGCCCGCGCGGTGCTCCTCGAACTCCACGCCCGCCTGGCGCATCGCATCGAGCTCGTCGAGCGTGCGGCGGGTGAGCCCGAGGAGCGCGGCGACGCCGGCCTGGAACGCGCGCGGCCTGCTGCTGCGCGCGAATCCCCAGAGCCACCGTACCCAGAGCGGGTCGAGCCGCGGGCGAATCACGAGCGCTCCCTTCGGGTCGAGCGCAGAGCGAAGCCCGGTCTTCAGGATCCCGGGAGCGGCGAGCGGCGTCGCGAGCGTGGGCGTCACCCAGCCTGCGTTCCCGGCGCTCGCGCCGCGGCCGACTGCTCCGGCCTCGACGACCTCGACCTCGTTCCCGTCCCGGTGGAGCGCGAAGGCGCAGGAGAGGCCCACGACCCCGCCCCCGATGACGACGACCCGCATCGGCAGATCCTAGGCGGGAACGGCAGCCCGAGGATTACGACGGCGCCGGGAAAGGTGTCCGGCTTCAGCCGGTCGCCGGGGTGTCGCCCTGCCCCATCGCCTCCGCCAGCAGCGTCGCCACGTCGGCCACGCGCAGCTCCGAGCCGTTCTGGCGCACACCGTCGTCGAGCATGATCGTGCAGAAGGGGCACGCGACCGCCAGCGTCGTCGCCCCGGTCTCGGCCGCTTCGCGGGCACGCTCCTCGTTGATCTGGTTGCCGCGCTCCTCCAGCCACATGTGCGCGCCGCCGG
>DAIOGP010000160.1:0-4275 GCA_036745135.1 Solirubrobacteraceae bacterium | reverse complement strand
TGGTCGCCGAGGTCGGCGGGGCGTTCGCGGCCTTCTGCTGGGTGATCGGGCCGGGGCAGCCCTACGGCAGCCCCTACTACGCCTGGTTCAGCACCCGGTACGACCGGTTCGTCTACCTCGACCGCATCGCGGTGCATCCCGACTTCCGTCGCTTCGGGATCGGCCGCGCGTTCTACGCCCTGTTGGCGGAGCGGTTCGCCGGCACCTGGCCGTCGTTGCTGTGCGAGGTCAACCTGCGCCCGCGCAACGACGTCTCGCTGCAGTTCCACCGCTCCATCGGGTTCCGCGAAGTCGGCCGGCTCGACACCGACGGCGGCGCGAAGACCGTCAGCCTCCTCGCCCTCACGCTCCCCGGCACCACGGGGCCCGTCGAGCCACGCGAGCGATGACGCGCAGCCGTCAGCCGTCTTCGCCCTGCGCCTCGAGATCGAGCGCGAGCGAGTTGATGCAGTAGCGCATCCCGTCCGGGCCGGGGCCGTCCGGGAAGACGTGGCCGAGGTGCGAGCCGCAGCGGCGGCACAGCACCTCGGTGCGCGTCATGCCGTGGCCCCGGTCATCGCGCAGCTCGACGGCCTCGGCAGCCGCCGGCTCGGTGAAGCTCGGCCAGCCGGTGCCCGAGTCGAACTTCGTCTCGGAGGAGAAGAGGTCGGCGCCGCAGGCCCCGCAGCGGTACATGCCGGAGGCCTTCTCGTAGACGTACGCGCCGCTGAAGGGCCGCTCGGTGCCGGCCCGGCGCAGCACCTCGTACTGCTCGGGCGTGAGCTCCTGCGCCCACTCCTCCTCGGTCTTGGCGATCTCGGGGTTCATGTCGGTGTCTCCAGTCGTTCAGGGTTGCACGAAGTGGTTCGGCCGTGGGTGCGGTCTCGGATCACGCGCCGGCGCTGTTCGACCGCGGGGTCAGGCCGCGGCGCCGGCAGCGCGCGCACCGGCCTGGTCGAGCTGCCACGCCGCGGTGATCAGGCCGATGTGGCTGAACGCCTGCGGGAAGTTCCCCAGCTGCTCGCCGTTCGCGGTGTCGATCTCCTCGGCCAGCAGTCCGAGGTCGTTCGCGTAGCCCGCCAGCTGGTCGAACAGCGACTCGGCCCGCTCGAGCTCGCCCGCCTGCGCGAGGCACGAGACGAGCCAGAAGGAGCAGATCACGAACGTGCCCTCCTCGCCGGTCAGGCCGTCGGCGTTGAGCCCCTCCTCGTTGCGGTAGCGCAGCACGAGGCCGTCGTCGGTCAGGTCGCGCGCGATCGCCTCGATCGTCGAGCGCATGCGCTCGTCGGTGGCCGGGAGGAAGCCGACGAGCGGCATCAGCAGCGCGGCGGCGTCGAGCTCGTCGGAGTCGAAGGACTGGGCGTAGGCCTGGCGCGCCTCGCTCCAGCCGCGCTCGAGCACCGCGGCGCGGATGCGGTCGCGCTCCGCGGCCCACTCCTCTGCCCGACCGTGCGCGCCGAGCTTGGGCGCGAGCTTGACGGCGCGGTCGAGCGCCGCCCAGCAGAGGACCTTCGAGGACAGGTGGTGGCGCGGCTCGCCGCGCATCTCCCACATCCCGGCGTCCGTCTCGCTCCAGCGGCGCGCCGCCGTGTCGGCGAGGTCGGCGATGAACTGCTGGATCTCGGGATGGAGCACGCCGAGCCGGTCCTGGTAGAGGTGCAACGTCATCAGGAACTCGCCGTAGACGTCGAGCTGGGTCTGCCCCCAGGCGCCGTTGCCCACGCGCACGGGCGCCGAGTCGCGCCAGCCGCGCAGGTGCGGCAGCTCGCGCTCGGAGAGGTCGTGGTCGCCGGTGATCCCGTACATGATCTGCAGCGAGTGCTCGGCGCGGCCGCCGGCGGCGCTCGTCATGAACGAGACGAAGTTCTCGGCCTCGTCGGAGCAGGCGCCGATGTAGAGCGCCTCCAGCGTCAGGCTGGCGTCGCGGATCCACGCGAAGCGGTAGTCCCAGTTGCGCTCGCCGCCGACCGTCTCCGGCAAGGAGGTGGTCGGCGCCGCGACGATCGCGCCGGTCGGCCGGTAGGTCAGCCCCTTGAGCACGCGCGCGCTGAAGCGCACGAGATCGCGATGCGGGCCCTCGTAGATGTCGTGGTCGGCCTCCCACGAGCGCCAGCCCGCGACGGCGTCGGCGATCCGCTCGGCGACGCGCTCGGGCGCCGCGGGCTCCGGGGCCGTCGCGGCGTCGGGCGCGACCCAGCGCAGTGCGAACCCGATCCGCTCGCCCTCGCCCACGACGAACGTCGCCCGCATCGTGGCATCGTCGACCGTCACCGGGGTGCCGGCGCGGACCACGACCGGCGTGGGGCCGCCGAAGGTGCGCCCGCCGCCGTCTCCGAGCCGGAACAGCGGCGTCACGAGCCCGTACTCAGGGCGCGGCGCCAGCTCGAGCACGAGCTCGACGCTGCCCGAGATGCCTTCGACGAGGCGCAGGACCTCGTGCGGCGCGGAGACGCCCAGGTCGTGGCCGCGCTGGCCCTCGGCGAACGCCATCGCGTCGGTCAGGCGCACGCTGCCGGCGTCCGTCGTGAACGTCGTCTCGATCACGAGCGTGCCGTCGACGTAGCGGCGCTCGCTGGTGAAGCGCTCGACCGGCGCGATCGACCAGTGGCCGGCGTCGGGATCGAGGAGCCGCGCGAACACGGCGGGGCTGTCGTAGCGGGGGAAGCAGAGCCAGTCGATCGAGCCGGCGCGGTCGACGAGCGCGGCCGAGTGGCAGTCGGCCAGCATGCCGTAGCTCGCGATCGGCTGGGAGCCCGGGGTGCGGCGGGCGTCCTCCACGACGGGGCCGGACTGCGCGTCAAGCGTGCTCTGGGTCATCGGTCGCTCCGATCCTTCGCTGGGTCGAGTCGGCCCCGCTGTGCGCGCGGGCTCTTCGGACAGACTCGCCGCCCCCGCGGTCCGTTACATCCGGGCCGCGGGGGCGAGGTCGCTGTCCGGTCGCGCCTCAGGCGATGCGCTGCGCGACGTGGTCGCCGACGCGCAGCGCGTTGGCGATGATCGTGAGCGTCGGGTTCATCGCCGACGCCGACGGGAAGAAGCTCGAGTCCGTCACGTACACGTTGTCGAGCTCGTGCAGCTTGCAGTTCGTGTCCAGCGCCGAGGAGGCCGGGTCGGTCCCGAAGCGCACGGTGCCGTTCTGGTGGGCGACGCCGGAGATGCCGAGCAGGCCGCCGACGTAGGAGCGCATCTGCAGCACCTCGTCGCGGCAGCGCATCGTGTCGAGCAGGTCCTTGAACTTCTGATTCAGCCGCGCGTGCGCCTCGAGGTTGTTCGGCTTGTAGTGCAGCGAGATGCCGCCGTTGCCGTTCACCACGACGCGGTTCTCCGGTCGCGGCAGGTCCTCGGTCGTCAGCCAGAAGTCCAGCGCGTGCAGCGCGAGGTCGTCGGGGTCCTCCGCGTCGGGGACGTCGAAGGAGATCAGGAAGCCGTCGCTCTTGCCGAGCATCTGCATCGCGCCGAGCGGGTGGTCCCAGTCGTCGGAGCCGTAGTAGAAGTCGTTGATCGCGACCGTCTTCTGGAACTTCGTCGGGTTGGGCTCCTTGGAGAAGGCGATCAGCGACGAGTTGAGGTGGAGCATCAGGTTGCGCCCGACGACCCCGGAGCCGTTGCCCAGCCCGTCCGGATGCTGCTCGCTCGCCGAGTTCAGGAGCAGCGCCGCGGAGTTGATCGCGCCGCCGGCGACGACCACGACGTCGGCCGTGTACTCCTCGCCCTCGCCGGCGCGATCGACCACGACGCGCGTCACCGCGCGGCCGTCGGGGGAGGTCTCGAGCCGGGTGGCCTGCGCGTTCGTGAGCAGCGTCACGTTCGGGTGGCGGAGCGCGGGCTCGACGCACGTGACGTGCGCGTCGGCCTTCGCGTTGACGAGGCACGGATAGCCGTCGCAGGTCGCGCAGCGGATGCACGGGCTGAGATGGGGCTCGCGCTCGTCGATCCGGATCCCGAGCGGCAGCGGGAACGGATTCAGCCCGGCGCCGGCGAGGTCCGCCGTGAGCTGGGCGATCCGCGGCTCGTCGCTGATCTGCGCGTACGGATAGGGCGCGCTCGCCGGCGGATCGAGCGGGTCGATCCCGCGCTCGCCGTGGACCGAGTAGAGCTGCTCGGCCCGCGTGTACCAGGGCTCGAAGTCGGCGTAGGAGAGCGGCCACGCGGGGGAGACGCCGTCGTGGTGGACGACCTCCCCGAAGTCGCGCTCGCGCAGGCGGAAGAGCACGGCGCCGTAGAACTTCGTGTTGCCGCCCACGTAGTAGTGCTGCTTGGGGTTGAACTCCTTCCCGTCCTGGTCGGTCCAGTGAC
>DAIOGP010000159.1:0-4276 GCA_036745135.1 Solirubrobacteraceae bacterium | reverse complement strand
CGCTTCTCGGTCGAGGCCGTCGGCGAGTCGGTGCGCCAGTTCCTGCTCCAGCTCTGGAACACGCTCGGCTTCTACGTCCAATACGCCAACGTGAACCTGATGGAGACCCCGGCCGATGCGCTGCCGGCCCCGGCGACCGACGAGCTCGACCGCTGGATCCGCTCACGGCTCGCGGGGACGGTCACGACGGTGCGCGAGCGCCTCGACGACTACGACGCCACGCGCGCCGGGCACGCCATCGCGACGTTCGTCGACGAGCTCTCGAACTGGTACGTGCGCCGCTCGCGGCGGCGCTTCTGGGACGGCGAGCCGGAGGCCTTCGCGACGCTGCACCACTGCCTGCTCACGGTCGCCAAGCTGCTCGCCCCGTTCACGCCGTTCGTCGCCGACGAGCTCTACGACAACCTGACCCACGGCGCGCCGAGCGTCCACCTGTGCGACTTCCCGGAGCCCGACGCGCTCGCGCTGGACGGCCAGCTCGAGGAGGCGATGGCGATCGCGCGCGAGACGGTGCGGCTCGGCCTCGCGGCGCGCGGGCAGGCGAAGATCAAGGTTCGCCAGCCGCTGCGCGAGGTCGTGGTCGTCGCCTCCGCGCGCGAGCGCGAGGCGATCGCGCGGCTCGAGCCGCTCGTGCTCGAGGAGCTCAACGTGAAGGCGCTGCGCTACGTGTCCGGAGCCGACGAGCTCGGGCGCTACGAGGTCAAGCCGAACTACCGTAGCCTCGGCCCGCGCTTCGGCAAGGCGATGCCGCTCGTCGCCGCGGCGGTCGCCGCGCTCGACCCCGGCCACGTCGCGGCGGCGCTCGCCGACGGCAAGGCGGTCGGGATCGCGATCGACGGACGCGAGCACGCGCTCGGCGCCGAGGACCTGACGCTCGCGCTGCAGCCGCTCGAGGGCTACCAGCTCGAGCGCGAGGCCTCACACGCCGTCGCGCTCGACCTGGCGCTCGACGACGAGCTGCGTCGCGAGGGGCTCGCGCGCGAGATCGTCCACGCGATCCAGAGCGCCCGCAAGACCGCCGGCCTCGCAGTCGAGGACCGGATCGAGCTGACGCTCGGTGGCGACGACGAGCTGCTCGCGGCGGCGCGCGCGCACCAGGACTACGTCGCCGGCGAGACGCTCGCCACGCGCGTCGCCTACGACGGCGCTCAGGGCGGCGCTCCCGCAGAGATCGAGGGCCGCGCGCTCACGATCGCGCTGCGCCGCCTCGACGTCTGACCGCCGGGCCGGCTCGGCTCACCAGCCGCCGCGCGGCTCGCGGCCGCGCGGCCCTGCCGACGCCTTACGCCAGCGCCGGCTCGAGCTCGGCCTCGAGGCGCTTCTTGGGCTGCGCCCCGATCACCTTCTTGGCGACCTGGCCGTGGCGGAAGAGGATCAGCGTCGGGATCGAGAGGACCTCGAACGTCGCCGCGGTCTGCTGGTTCTCGTCGACGTTGAGCTTCACGATCTTGAGATCGCTGCGCTCGTTGGAGATCTCCTCGAGCACCGGAGCAACCATGCGGCACGGCCCGCACCACGGCGCCCAGAAGTCGACGAGCACGGGGATGTCGGACTCGATGACCTCGGCCTGGAAGTTGGCGTCGGTCACTTCGCTGATGTTGCCTGCCATGGGGGCTCCTTGGGTTCTCGCTCGAGATCGATGGCGTCGCTATACAAAATATAGCGACCGCGTCCAGCGGGGCGAGCCGCTCAGTGTGCCAAGTCGCGCAGCAGACCGGGCGAGACGTAGACCTCGACGAAGGCCGCCGCGATCAGCATCGGCGCCGCGATCGCGACGGTGACGAACGTCGCCGCGAGCAGCTCGTGCCAGTCGCCGCGGCGGCTGGCCATGATCCACGCCGCGAGCGGCAGGAAGAGCGCCGTCAGCTCCGGCAGGGCGTGCGGCAGCAGCCCGATCAGCAGGCGACCGGGGGAGATCCCGCCCTGGTGGGCGAGCGTCGCCGCGCCGCCCCCGAGCACGTAGGCCTGCGTGACGAGCGAGAAGGTCGTCGCGCAGACCACGAAGCCGATCGCGAGCGGACCGGCGCGGTCGTGGATCTTGCGCCACACGCCGCTGTACTGGTCGGCGATCTCGGGCAGCGAGCTCCCGGCGATGAAACCCGCCACGCACGCCATCGCGTGCAGCGCGAGCACGAGCGAGTTGCGGAACAGGACGTGGCCGACGTCCGACAGGTAGGCCGGGCGCTGCAGGCCCGGGAGGATCAGCGGGGTCGGGTCCGGGGAGGAGAGCAGCGCGATGATCCAGACGGCGAGCAGCAGCGCGATGCTGACCGCGAAGCTCCCCGCCAGCCAGACGAGCACCACGGACCAGCGCTGATCGCGCCAGCTGCGGAGCGTCGCGCCGGTGTCGCGCAGCCCCTGGACGAGGACGAGGTCTTCGGCGGCCATCGCCCATCTCCATCGGCACCTAGGGGCCCCGACCTGAGCCGGCGCGGGCGACTCGCGCCGTCGCTCAGCCGGCCGGTCGCACGGGCTCGCGCTCCTCGCGCGGCGCCCGTGGTCCGCGCGGTCCGCGCGGCTCGCTCCGCTGGCGCCGGCGCAAGCGCAGCAGCGGCACGAGCCACATCGCCTCGAGCGCGATCCGCGCCGACATCTTGCTCTCGCCGGCGCGGCGATCGTGGAACACGATCGGCACCTCGGCGACGCGGAAGCCCTGCTGGATCGCGCGATCGGTGAGCTCGACCTGGAACGCGTAGCCGGTCGAGCGCACGCTCGCGAGGTCGATCGCCTCGAGCACCTCGCGGCGAAAGCACTTGAAGCCGCCGGTGAGGTCGCGCACGCCGAGCCCGAGCACGCGCCGGGCGTACCAGCAGCCGCCGCGGCTGACGAGCCGCCGCAGCGCCTCCCAGTCCTCGACGCCGCCGCCGGCGACGTAGCGCGAGCCGAGCACCAGGTCGGCGTCGCGCGCGGCGGCGAGCAGGCGGGCGAGGTCCGCCGGGTCGTGCGAGAAGTCGGAATCCATCTCGAGCACGAGGCCCGCGCCGCCGGCGAGCGCGGTCGCGAAGCCGGCGAGGTAGGCGGGGCCGAGGCCCTCCTTCACGCTGCGGTGCAGCACCTCCACGCTGTCGAGCTCGGCCGCGAGCCGGTCGGCGATGCGACCGGTGCCGTCGGGCGAGTCGTCGTCCACGATCAGGATCCGGTGCCCGTCGGGCGACGCGCCGGCGAGCACGGCGTCGGCGGCGCGCACGAGCGCCTCGAGGTTCTCGGCCTCGTTGTACGTCGGCAAGACGAGCCACGCCGGTCGGGACATCGAGCGCCGTAACCTACCCGTCGGATCGTGCCGGAGCTCACGAACAGCCAGATCGCGGCCGCGCTCGACGAGCTCGGCGACCTCAACGAGCTGGACGGCGCGATCATCCACCGCGTCGTCGCCTACCGCGCCGCGGCCAAGGCGGTCCGCGACGCGGCGACGTCGGTGGCGGAGCTCGCGCGCGCGGGCCGAGCGACCGAGCTGCCGGGCATCGGCGCGACGCTGCAGGAGAAGCTCCAGGCGCTGATCGAGACCGGTGACATCCCCGCCGCGCAGAAGCTGCGCGCGAAGTTCCCGGCCGGGCTCGTGGCGATGACGCACGTGCCGGGGCTCGGGCCCAAGCGCGCGCGCCGGCTCTACGACGAGCTCGGGATCGACTCGGTCGACGCGCTGCGCGCCGCCGCAGAGGGCCAGCGGCTCCGCGAGCTCAAGGGCTTCGGACCCAAGGCGGAGGCGAACATCCTCGCGACGCTCGCCGCCGGGGCCGACGGCCAGCCGCGCGAGCGCGTGGTGCTCGACCGGGCGCTGCGGATCGCCGAGCCGATCGTCGCCGCGCTGCGCGCGCACCCGGCGTCCGTGCGGGTCGAGCTCGCGGGCTCCGCCCGGCGCATGGCCGACAGCGTCAAGGACATCGACCTGATCGCGACCGCGGCCGACCCGCTCGCGCTCGCGCGCGCCCTGATCGAGCTCGAGCAGATCGAGAGCTCGGGCGAGCCCGGCGCGGCAGGCGTGCGTGCGCGCACCCACTCGGGCATGCAGGTCGACCTGCGCATCGTCGCGCCCGACCAGTTCGGCAACCTGCTCCAGCACTTCAGCGGCTCCAAGGAGCACAACATGGCGCTGCGCGAGGCGGCGGTGCGCGGGGGCCTGCACGTGTCCGAGTACGGCGTCACCGATGACGCGACCGGCGAGACCCATCGCTGCGCGACGGAGGCGGAGGTCTACGACCTGCTCGGCTACGACTACATCGAGCCCGAGCTGCGCGAGGCCCGCGGCGAGCTCGAGGCCGCGCGCCGCGGCGGCGCG
>DAIOGP010000158.1:0-4308 GCA_036745135.1 Solirubrobacteraceae bacterium | reverse complement strand
CGCACCACGGCGCGTTCGACATCGCCTACCTGCGCTGCCTGCCGAACATGGTCCTCATGGCCCCGCGCGACGAGGCGATGCTCGTCCACATGCTCCGCACGGCGCTGCTCTACGACGACGGGCCGATCGCGCTGCGCTACCCGCGCGGCGAGGCGCTCGGCGTGCCGCTTCCGGCGACGCCCGCGCCGATCGCCATCGGCACCGGGGAGATCCTGCGCGAAGGCGGGCGCGTCGCGATCGTCGGCTACGGCACGGGCGTCCGGAAGGCGCTCGAGGCCGCCGACCTGCTCGCGGCCGAGGGCCTGCGCGTCACCGTCGCCGACGCGCGCTTCGCCAAGCCGCTCGACCAGGGCCTGCTCGCGCAGCTCGCGGCCGAGCACGACCTGCTCGTGACCGTCGAAGAGGGCGCCCTGGCGGGCGGCTTCGGGACGGCGGTGTGGGAGACGCTCTCCGAGGCCGGCCCGGCGCCGCGGATCCTCCGCGTCGGGCTGCCCGACCGGTTCGTGACCCACGGAGCGCCGCGGCTCCTGCACGAGGAGATCGGCTACACCGGCCCGGATCCGCTCGGCGATGCGCTGGCCGGTGTGGTCGAGCGGATCCGGGCCGCCGTGGCCGATCCGCGCGCCTCGCTGACGAGCGCCTGAGCGGCGCGGCGGGCCCCGTGCGGCACGCTGGCGTGCTGCCCAGCGGCCCCGCTGCGGACCCGGAAATGGAAACGGCCCGCCGGGGGGACGGGCCGTTTCGCGGGGAGGAGAGATGGTGCCGGTGGAGGATGTCAATCCGGAACCTTGTTATCTGTGACGTGCTGCACACCACGTCGCCCGTGGCCCTGCACGGCGGCGCCCAGCGGCCGGGGAGGGGGCCGGATACCGTTCGGCGCATGCCCAGGGTCCGCCTCGACACCCTGCTCGCCGAGCGCGGGCTGTTCCCGTCGCGCAGCCGGGCCGCGGCGTCGGTGCTGGCGGGCGAGGTGCGGCTCGGGCCCGGGCGGCGGACGGCCGGCAAGCCCGGGCAGCTCGTGCCCGACGACATCCCGGTCGAGCTGGCCCCGGTGCCCGCGTACGCCTCGCGCGGCGGCATCAAGCTCGCCAACGCGCTCGACGCGACCGGCGTCGCGGTCGCGGACTGCCGCTGCCTCGACGTCGGCGCCTCGACCGGCGGCTTCACCGATTGCCTGCTGCAGCGCGGCGCCGCGCACGTCGTCGCGCTCGACGTCGGCTACGGGATCCTCGACTGGCGCCTGCGCGGCGATCCCCGCGTGACGGTGATCGAGCGGGCCAACGCCCGCGCCCTGGTCGCCGACGCGCTCCCGTACCGGCCCGAGCTGATCGTCGTCGACGTGTCCTTCATCGCGCTCGCGAAGGTGCTCCCGGCCGTGCTCGGGTGCGCGGCGGAGCGGTTCGACTGCCTCGCGCTCGTGAAGCCCCAGTTCGAGCTGGGTCCCGGTCGGGTGGGCAAGGGCGGCGTCGTACGCGACGCCGACGGCCGCCGCGAGGCGCTGCTCGGCGTCGCGCGCGCGGCGATCGAGCTCGGAGCCGCGCTGCGCGGGTTCGCGGCGTCCGGCCTGCCGGGGCCGAAGGGCAACCTCGAGACGTTCGCGTGGCTCGTGGAGGGCGCGCGGGGCGGGGTCGCCGACGTGGACGCGGCCGCGCGCGAGGTCGAGCCGTGACCGCGGCCCACACCGCGACGGTGTTCACGCACCGCCGCCCGGAGGAGACCGGCGCGGCGCTCCACGAGGTGATCGGCGCGGCCCGTGCCGCCGGCGTCGAGCTGCGCTTCACGCCCGAGGAGGGCCGCAAGCACGGCCTCGCGCCGGCGATCGGGCTCGTGCTCGACGACCCCGACGGCGCCGATCCCGACCTCTGCCTCGTGCTCGGCGGCGACGGCACGATCCTCAGCGCCCTGCGCCGCTACGCCGGCCGCGGCGTGCCCGTGTTCGCGGTCAACTTCGGCGAGGTCGGGTTCCTCGCCGCGATCGAGCCGACCGACGTGGTCGACGGCGTCACCCGCGCGTTCGCCGGCGACTTCGACGTCCTCGACCTGCCCGCGATCGCGGTCCGCGGCACCGCCGACGGCCCGCGGCGCGTCGCGATGAACGACGTGTCGGTCCACCGCAAGCCGGGCGGCCGCGTCGCCGACCTGTCCTACGCCGTCGGCGCCGACGAGCTCGGCCGGGTGCGCTGCGACGGGCTCGTGATCGCCACGCCGGCCGGCTCGACCGGCTACAACCTGGCCAACGGCGGCCCGCTGCTCGCCTGGGGGGTCGCCGGCTTCGTCGTCTCCTTCATCGCCCCGCACTCGCTCACGGCGCGGGCGCTCGTCGTCGCGCCGAGCGACGTGCTGATCGTCCGCAACGGCTCGCGCGAGGAGGCGGTCGACGTCTCGGTCGACGGGCGGCCCGCGTTCGAGCTCGGGCCGGGGGAGGCGCTCGAGGCCGCGTACGCGCCCGACCAGGGACGGCTCGCGCAGCTGCCGGACTCGAGCTTCTACCACCGCCTGCGCGAGAAGTTCGGCCGCCTCGCAACCTGAGCGCGACGAATCGCCCACCGGTGGGGCAAGTCGTCGGGTCGCGCTGCTACACCCTCGGTGTGCTCCTCGAGCTGCGCGTCGAGAACCTCCTCCTGATCGAGCGGGCCGAGCTTCAGCTCGGGCCCGGTCTCAACGTCCTCACGGGCGAGACCGGCGCGGGCAAGACCGTGCTCGCGCACGCGCTCGACCTCCTGCTCGGCGGCAAGGCGCGCGCCGGGATCGTGCGCCCGGGGGCCGCCGAGGCGTACGTCGAAGGCGCGTTCGAGCTCGACGACGCGCTGCGCGAGCGCCTCGGCGAGCGCCTCGCGCCCGACGCGGACGAGCTCGTGCTCGCGCGGCGGGTGACCGCGGAGGGCCGGACGCGCGCCTACCTCGCGGGGCGCTCGGCGACCGCGGCGGAGCTCGCCGAGGTCGGCGCCGCGCTGCTCTCCTTCTACGGCCAGCACGAGCACCGCAGGCTGACGCTCGCGTCCGCGCAGCTCGAGCTGCTGGACGGCTTCTGCGGACCCGAGCAGGCGTTGCGCCGGCGCGCGTGCGCCGTCGCGCACGCCGAGGCGCGCGGGCTGGAGGCCGAGCTCGCCGGTCTCCGCGAGCGCGCCGCGACGCGCGAGCGGGACCTCGACCTGGTCGAGTTCGAGCTCGCGGAGATCGAGGCCGCCGCGCCCGACGCGGACCAGGCTCGCGAGCTGCTCGCCGAGCGCGAGCGGCTGCGCCACCTCGAGGCGCTGCGCGGGGCGGCCCACGGCGGCGCCGAGGCGCTCGCGCCCGAGTCCGGCGAGCCGGGCGCGGCGACGCTGCTCGCGACGGCGGCAGAGGTCGCCGGTGGCCCGCAGGGCATCGACCCGGCGCTCGACGGCCTCGCGCAGCGCGCGCAGGCGCTCGCGCTCGAGGCCGACGACCTCGCCGGCGACCTGCGGCGCTACGTCGACGGCAGCGAGGGCGAGCCCGGACGGCTCGAGGCGGTGGAGCAGCGGCTCGCGGAGCTCGAGCGGCTGCAGCGCAAGCACGGCGGCACGATCGAGGCCGTCCTCGCGCACGCCCAGCGCTGCCGCGCGCGCCGCGACGAGCTGGTCGGCGCCGACGTCGCGCTGAGCGAGGGCGAGGAGCGCCTGACCGCGGCACGCGCGGAGCTCGCGACGCGCGTCGCGGACCTGCGCGCCGCCCGCGCGCGGGGCGCCGAGCCGCTCGCCCGCGCCGTCGAGGAGCGCCTCGACGGGCTCGCGATGCCCGGCGCGAGCTTCGCGGTCGCGCTCGGCGAGCGCGAGGCCGGGCCCGCGGGCGCCGACGCGGTCGAGTTCCAGATCGCGCCCAACCCGGGCGTGCCCGCCGGCCCGGTGCGCGAGATCGCCTCCGGCGGCGAGCTCTCGCGCGTGATGCTGGCGCTGCTCGGCGTGGCCAACGACGGCGGCGCCGCGACGCTCGTGTTCGACGAGGTCGACGCCGGCATCGGCGGGCAGACCGCGCGCGCGGTGGGGGAGCGGCTGCGCGAGCTCGCGGCCGGCCGCCAGGTCATCTGCATCACCCACCTGCCGCAGATCGCCTCGCTCGCCGAGCGTCACTTCCGGATCGAGAAGGACCCCGCCGCGGACCCGGCGCTGACGACGGTCACGCGCCTGGCCGAGCGCGACGTCGTCGGCGAGCTGGCCCGGATGCTCGGCGCCGACGAGGCCGACGCCACGGCGCGCCGCCACGCGCGCCAGCTGCTGCGCGCCGCGTAGGGGCCGCGCGTAGACTCCGCCGGTGGCCGTTTCACCGACCAGCCGCGGGCGTGCGCCGCAG